>JBDSKY010000198.1:0-3752 GCA_039916675.1 Bdellovibrionia bacterium | reverse complement strand
AAAGCGAGTGCTGACTTGGATTAAGAAGCTCCTCTCTTTTTATTACCCAGCCCAGAGTCGATACCTGATCCCCCAGCAATAGAGGGTCTGGAAGAGGGGGAGAATCCAAGGGCTTTAAACTCAGCTCCGGCACTGGACCGACCACTTGAAATTTAATTTGGTAGGTAAACCTCAAACCCGAGTCCAATAGCAAATCCACAGTAACGAGTTGTAGATCATCTAGATGGGCGCCGTCCTCGGAATAAAAATCTGAATCCTGAAAAATGTCAAAGAAAGGGATAAACCATCTAAAATGAATATTATCGTGCCACACTCTTTTAGGTCTGAAATTCCCAAGCCATTCACCATTTCTCAAAACGCGGTGACTATAGGAAGCTAATTGAATCATGGAAGTTCCAAATTTTTCTGGCCATGCGAAGAACTGGTGTTTTTTTTGAGTCTGCGCCCTGCTTTCCTCTGTCTCTTGCCTAGGAAGGAAAAATTTAGTGTGAAAGATAGTATCACTTTCTGTCCTCGTTACATTTTCTGGAGTTTCATTTTCCAAATCCGAAGCAGGGATTGCAATATTCCCGTGGTCAGGAAGCCGCGGACGAGTTTCATTAGAGGTTAAGGTAAGAACATTCACCTGAAGGATTTCTCTAGTTTCAGAGGAAGTCGTAGGACTTTCCAAGACCTTACTCCTATTCTCTAGATTCCCTTTAGGCGCAATTAAGGGCCGCAGTTCGCTTTCTACATCTCCCTGGGTTTCTCCCCCGGAACATCCCATTCCAAAAATCAACATACTCACTAACAATATCTTTTCTCTCATTTAATACTCCTTTGACGAGTCCACTTTTTAATAATGGATAGCCTTACGCTTGAACCCGAAACCTTATCTCAATCACTTTGTTCCGCTGGTCAGCCAAACCCAATTCTAAAATAAGAACGTGTGTCTCGGACGACGGATCAGGAGGAATACCCGATGTACGCTGCCGAAGAAGGTCATGGACTGAAACAAACCATAAATTCTTTATAGAATTAAATCGAATGGGTACTGTGATCCAATCTGGAGTCCAGCGATTGGTAGCATTCCAGATCCGGTAAGTAACCGAGCCAGAGAAAATAGCAGAGCCCAAGAAATCGCGGGGCCACACGAGATAGAGTCCGCACCCTCGATTTGGAAAGGAAAGTCCGAAAACTATCTGTTTTTCATTTACGGTTACGCTTTCGTTTAAAAGCGAAAGCTCTCGCCCTACGGATTTTGAATCACATTCTACGTTGCTCAGTGCCACATTTACACTCAGGGATTTCCCAAGTGAAAGGTCACTTCCTGAATTGCCCTCTGACGTTTCGGACTTAGAAAGTTCCCCTTTAATCGGACTACCCTCTTTAATAGGTAGGGACATGGGGCGCAGGGGACCGCATCCTTCCATTCCACAAATTAAACCGAGAACCCCGAGAGTAGCTACTGAATGTGTTTTATTTTTAACCATGAGCCACTTGCCCCAAAAGCAAGACTAATGCCCCGATGAGTCAAAATAAATCAGTATTCATTTCAATAAATTAGCAATGCCCGCTTCCTCTAACAGTAAAACAGAGGTGCATTTCCGGTCCAACTGGTGGTAAAAGGCGACCAAAGGAGTTAGATTTATCCCATGCTTACACAAGAATTCCCCTGGCTTCGATTGCGATCTATTGATTTTTTTCCTTCGAAAAGGACTGCCTGGGAGGAAGTTAAGAGGATTTGCGTGGGTACTCAGAGCGGCAGCCTATCCGAGGCCCTCTTTCTCACTACATTACCCTCACGACTAAAAGCGAAATATCCTTCTCTTCAGGTCTATACTTATCGCGGTGGATTTAATTCAACTGTTTTTAAGGGAAATCCCTATATAGATGGAACAAAATTCTTTCCCAAAGAAATTTTTGGAGATGGCATTACGCGCGGCGAAAAGCATCTGATTCAAATCAAAGAAAGCTTCTTCGGGTTAGAGGAAAGTACCGAGCCTAGACCCGAACTTTACCTCACTTTAGAAGAGACGACGAACTGCAAAAAATTTCTTCACGAAAAACTCCTTCCTGCCAATAAAGATAAACCTCTCTGTCTCATTCATGCTTGGGGATCTCATTTAAGTCCCACTGCATCAGTCGAATTTTGGGACTCTCTCATTCAGCGTTGGAGCCATCGTTATCGATTTTGGCAAGTTGGTCTTGAAAATGACTCGGCCGTTCAGGGCTGCGAATACTATTTTCTACCGCGCCCAAGCGCAGCTAATGCACGTAAATTATTTGCGCTCATGAGTCATGCCGAAGCTTTTGTAGGTATAGACGCAAGCCCTATGCACATTGCCAACGCATTTAAAATTCCTACCTTGACGCTCTTTAAAGATGTTCCGGAAGAGCTTGGCTATCGTCACTATCTTTACCCACAGAATCACTTTGCCAAAGTAGATAATAATTTGGATAAATTTGATGACTTTTTTCAAAAACTAGACGCAAATAGAAGGTAAGTGGCAGCTACCCCAAGACCTTTAAAAAATTTGCGAACTATCTACGACGTCCTTTACGGATTTATTCCCATTACAGAATGGGAAGAAAAAATCATTAATTCGCCTTTCTTTCAGAGATTGCGCTGGATTAAGCAGCTGGGCTTTGCAAATTATATTTTCCCCGGCGCGGAGCACAATCGATTTGCTCACGTCATTGGGGTCATGCATTCCATGGATCAAATGATTCGATCCCTTGGCCTAGCGGTACCGGATTCAGAACTTTTTGACCCGCGCGCGAAAAGTTCGGCGGCGATGTTTCATAAAAGCATGAGAATAGCAGCACTCTTACATGACATAGGAACCTTCCCTTTCAGTCATGCCATTGAGAATGCTTACTTAAGACATGGCAACGATCTCCGAAGGTCCTCCGGAGATTCAAAAAATCTCCCAAACTCCCATGAACATCTGGGTTCTTTCATTATTAAAAATACTGATTATGACGGAGGCCTTACTCAGATCCTCAATCACTTCGATTTCGATCCCCATCTTATCTCCAGGATCATAAAAGGAGATTCAGACCAGCTGATTGCCAACCAATTGATGCATTCGGATCTGGATGCAGACCGGATGGATTACCTGATGCGTGATTCGCATTACACAGGGATTAAATACGGACAATTTGACCGGGAATATATTTTAGCCAACTTGACGACTTTTGATGCCGGAAAATCCAATCTGGCATTTGGCATTCGGGAAAACGCCATGCATGCAGTGGACGATTTCTTGATTGCACGGTTCAGCTGGTACAGCCAAATTATTAAGAATCCCGGCTCCGCTAAATTTGACATCATGTCTTCCTATGTAGCTAAAGGTTTGCTTGAAGCTGACTTGATTCACCAATTTCATGATCTCCTTAAAATGATCGAAGAGAAGGACGAAAGATTTTTCTGGTGGAACGATATTTACTTCATGAATCGCTGCCAAGAAATCAGAATTCAGAAAAAAATAAAAGATCCTCGCATTGCTGAGTTAACGGAAATGCTTCTCTACAGGCACCCCCCAAAAACAGTCATTCATCCCCTCTTCTCCCACCGAATTCTGGAAGTCGGCCAAAATGAAGACGTAAAGAACAAGCTCGTGCGAAAGATTAAAACATTCGTTCAGGAATTAGAGAGAGTATTGGTAAAACATGGTACCGGCAAAGAGTGGTTGGTTGCCGACATTCCTGAACGGGACGTTGTATTTACGTCAGTTATTAAAAAAACTGCAAAAAAACGCTCTCTCGAT
>JBDSKY010000197.1:0-7878 GCA_039916675.1 Bdellovibrionia bacterium | reverse complement strand
AAAATATTAAACCAATGAAATTTACGTTACGGGGCTACATAGGCGATGCGCCAAAAAATTGATACTCCCTAATCTAAAATCACCAACACAAGAAGAATTGGAACTGACCATCGATTTCTTTCGACTTTTTCACTTAAATCAGTCAAATTTAAGTAAGCCATAATATTGAATAGATAGGACATTGTTGCGCCAATTTAGAAAGGGATAGGCTGGTGACGGTAAAACACAAAAGAGCGGTCCTTCTAGAGACTACATTAATATTAGCTGCTCTAGGACTTTGCTTTGTCTTGCCCCACTTTGGACCCCCATCAAAATTTTCTCTCTTAAGTGCAATAGGAGGAGTACTAGGGGTCCTACTTTTACTCACTTTATGGGTTCAGATCTCCAAGGAAGCAAAACGGCGTGACCAACTAGAGATCGAGCTTGTAAACACTCATTCCCAATTCCGATCTATTCTTGATTCCAATTTTATTGGAATTCTTTTTTGGGACGCTAAAGGAACGATCATCGAAACAAACTCCACACTCTCTAAGCTACTTGGATACGACGAAAAAGACTTGGCGACCCGCTCTTTAACATGGAACAAACTTGTCCCCCAAACATCCGGCCCTAAAATCGCGGAGATTTTACGCAATACTTCTGAAACTGGATACTCCCCCCCTTTCGAAATTGAACTTATTTCAAGTACACAAAAATTAGTCCCTGTATTGGTTGCTACTTCTAGATTGCGCGAAGCAGAAAACCAAAACGTCGCTTTTATTATGGACCGGTCGGAGCAAAGAAAAGTTGAACTAAAATTAGCAGCCCATACTCAGGCCTTGGAACAAAGCAATCGCGATCTCCAGGAATTTGCCTATGTCGCCTCTCACGACCTCCAGGAACCATTGCGTATGGTTTCAAGCTATATGCAGCTTTTGTCAGAACGCTATAAAGGCAAATTGGATCGGGACGCCGACGATTTTATCGAATTTGCTGTCGATGGTGCAAAACGCATGCAGCAGCTTATCAATGACCTGTTGGCATTTGCTAGGCTAAACCGAGAAGGCGAAAAATTTGAACAAGTAAATATGGAAGATGTATTAAATAAAGTTGTGGATGGATTGAAATTTAGCATCAAGGAATGTAATGCTAAAATCGAGCACGACGAATTACCGGTAGTTTTTGGTAATCCTTCGCAATTGTCGCAGCTCCTCTCAAATCTCCTTGGAAATGCAATTAAATATAGAGGAGATAAAGCACCTCTAATTCAAATATCAGCAAAGCTAGAAAACGAACTCTGGTACTTCTCCGTTCGGGATAATGGTATTGGGATAGAAAAAGAGTTTAATGAAAAAATTTTTAAAATATTTCAACGTCTTCACGGTCGCGATAAATATTCCGGTTCGGGAATTGGTTTAGCAATTTGTAGGCGCATTGTAGGTATCCATTGCGGACAGATATGGGCAGAATCGGAATTCGGAAAAGGGAGCAATTTTCTTTTCACGATCCCAAATGGAGGAGCATCTTTGTTATGACAGAAGACACAACTGAATATTCGGCTGCGGTCCCCGGAATGATTGAAATCCTACTTGTCGAAGACAGTCCGGGAGATGTGAGGCTCACTCAAGAGGCTTTAAAGGCTGCAAAGATTCTCAATCGTCTCAGTGTCGTCCCAGATGGGATTGAAGGTTTGGCTTTTCTTCGTAGAGAGGGAAAGTACTTAAATGCACCTAAGGTCCAACTTGTTTTACTGGATTTAAATTTGCCTAAGATGAATGGACGAGAGGTTCTTCAGAAAATCAAGTCCGACTCTCAGTTACAACACATTCCCGTGGTAATTCTTACCACCTCAAAGAATGAAGTGGAAGTTTTGGAAAGTTACCGGCTCCATGCCAATTGCTTCATCACTAAACCCGTGGACTTTTCGCAATTTTTAAATGTAATCAAGGCGATTGAAGGATTTTGGCTAACAGTCGTTGATTTGCCGAAAGCTGATATAAAAAATAAAAATGCTTAAAAATAAAAAATATATCTTATTAATTGAAGACAATCCTGGCGATGCAAGACTAGTTGCTGAAGCATTAAAACCCTCTCCAAGATATAATCTAAAAACCGTGGAATGCATTGCTGACGCTGTACGCGAACTGGAAAATTCCAATTGGAACGCGATTTTATTAGACTTATCGTTACCTGACTCCGAAGGATTGGAAGCAATCAAATTACTCCGTGGTAAAAAATTGGGACTGGCGGTGGTGGTATTAACTGGAACTGATCAAACAGAAGTGGCTGTCAATGCCCTAAAAGAGGGAGCCGATGATTTTTTAAGTAAGAATCGGATGAATCCAGAAGTTCTGGAAAGAAGCCTACGTTATGCAATTAAGAAAAAACAGAGCGAAGTTGAGCGGGATTTGTTCTTTTCCGTTTCCCTAGATCTGATCTGTGTAGCTGGTTTCGATGGATATTTTAAACGTATTAACCCGGCTTGTATTGATATTTTAGGCTATACGCCGGAGGAAATGTACGCTAGACCCATGATCGAATTTCTTCATCCTGATGACCTTGAGTCAACTGTGGGAGAAATCTCTCGGCAGGCCAAAGGAATTCCTGCTCTTTCGTTTGAGAACCGTTATCGATGTAAGAATGGCTCGTACAAAGATCTTTCTTGGAAATCAGTTCCGGTTGGCGACAAAATGTATGCGACCGCTCGAGACATTACTGAACAAAAAATGATGAAGAATCAGCTACTTCACGCCGATCGAATGGCGGCGGTGGGTACTTTGGCCGCTGGCGTAGCACATGAAATCAACAATCCATTGTGTTATTCCTTGACTAATCTAAGCCTGATCTTAGAAGACCTTGAAAAGGTCGACCCAGATGATCTCCTTCCCGACAAATTGAATTCTATTCGTAAAAAAGTCGTTCAAGCGTTAGATGGCATTGTTCGAGTAAAAGATGTTGTGAACGGATTAAAAATATTTTCCAGGAATGATGAGGAAAAGAAGGGACCGGTCAATCTCGAATACATCTTAAACTCCGCCATCAACATGGCCATGCATGAGATACAACCACGGGCAAAGTTGATTAAAAAGTTTTCTGCCACGCCCTTAGTGACAGGGAACGAGGGACGGCTAGGACAAGTATTTCTGAACCTATTAATCAATGCCGCTCAAGCGATCCCAGAGGGAAATGCCGAGAATGAATCAATAACCCTTAGAATGGGGACCGATTCAGAAGGAAGAGCGTTGATTGAGCTTGAGGATACTGGAGTGGGAATGTCCGAAGCCACTAAGGCTCGAATTTTCGATCCGTTTTTTACTACAAAACCCGTTGGCTTGGGCACGGGGTTAGGCCTCTCCATATGTCATGGAATTGTAACCTCATTTGGCGGGACTATAGCTGTAGATTCTAAATTGGGCAAAGGTGCAAGCTTTAAGATCACGTTACCAAAAAGTATCGAAGCTCCGAGGGAAGAACATGAAGACGAAATATTTGAAGTTCAAAATAAGCGTAGATTAAAGATCTTAGTAGTAGATGATGAAATATTACTAGCTGAAACGATTGTTGCCATGATTGGTAACAAGCACGACGCAGAGATGAACTGTAATAGCAGAAAAGCATTAGATCTCATCCTGAAACATCCTAAGTATGATTTAATATTTTGTGACCTCATGATGCCAGGATTGACGGGAATGGATATTTACGAAAAGCTAAAAAAGGACGGACGCGGACTAGAGACACGTCTGATTTTTATGACCGGCGGTGCATTTACGCCCAAAGCCGTCGAGTTCTTGCAAAAAAACGAAAATATCCGTCTCGAGAAGCCCTTTAATGTTAAAACATTTCGCTCAATTTTAGATAATTTTAAGGAGTCTGTATCCGCGTCTAGCGACAAAGCTAAGTCCTAGAGTGTGCTTTTCTCAAAAATTTAACGTCTCGGCTTTGGAGGCTTCGGAGTCCCAATTGAATCAATGAAATCATCCAGTGCGTCCAATACCACTTGAGTCTTAGCAGTTTCATCTTCAAGCTCACGAGCTGCCCGTTGGCGAAGCTTACGGCGCAGTTTTCCATGAACCGTCTCAAATTCCCAGGCTGGGTGGGCAACCAAATGCGACAGCTTGGTCTCAAGTCGAGAGCAAGACCTTACCATAGAGCGAACTCTCTCAAATCGCTCTGAAAAAGTAAGCACCGAAGAGGCCATTCCAAGCACCTTCCCCTCCTCTACCCCTTCACCCAACCAGGCAGCTATTGCTAAGAGTCTCTCCATGTTAGCAGAATTGTACGCGGCCTGTACTTCTAACCATAAGGCCAGTACTCGGCTAGCAGGAAGTCCTTTAATCGAAATGGGAGAGTCAGGATGAAGCTTCCTCGCCAATGCGCGATAGAGTGAAACTAAGCGGGAAGATCCGTTAGGCGAGCTAATTGGGGGCGATCCTCCGGCTTGCTGAGAGGTAGAATCTTTTTTCTTTTCCTTCCCTCTTCGACGGTCAGCGCGTTTGGCCTCGCGCTTAGCCTGACGACGGGTATCGATTTCTTCAGCATCCCATCCGGAAGGTTTCTTTGGTTTACCTTCACTCGAATCGATATCGGACCACTCCTTTTTAGCAGTTGCAACATAGAGCGCTTCACGGGGATTCAATTTCTGAGTTTCTAAAAGTTCATTGATCCTCTGAGCCAGTATTCGTCGCTCATGAATCTTTTCCAAAATCTCTTCGAGTGTCATCATCGCTGGGCCCAGTTCAAGCCGAAGCCACGCCTCATAGGCAGGACGTTCAAAATCTTCAAATTTTCGAATACGATCTTCTAATTCAGCTAACTTGGCTAAAAGCGTGCGCTCTTGGAGAGCCAGCTGTCTCAAAAAAAGTTCAGGATCAACAGGTACAGGTATGTGGAACACCCATCACACCTACCACATAACTACGTCAAAATATTCTTCAAATCAGCGGTAGCTGGACCTTCCACTACCTTGCCTTGACAATCAAAACGGGAGCCATGGCATGGACAGTCCCAAGATTTTTCTGCAGTATTCCAGGCCACTACACATCCTAGATGAGGACAGATTGCAGAAAATAACTCCAAATTTCCCGACTCGTTTTTGTATGCAGCAATCTGTTTCAAGCCTTTCTTAACAATGCAACCTTCGCCCGGGGCAATATTTTTTAGCTTTTCTAAGCTTTGTCCACCGAGCCAGTCTGCATACTGGAAAGCGACATTCATATTTTCCCTGACAAATTCCCCCGCTGATCGAACGCTGATCCGAGAAGGATCATAAAGCTTCTCCCAACGATTTTCTCTTTCCATAATTTGATCAGTAATGAGCATTCCGCCAATCGTACAATGGGTCATCCCGTTTCCACAATCGCCTGTAATGATGTAAATATTTTTTTCGTGTGGATTTCGTCCAAGATAGGCAAGTCCATCCACTGAGTCCATCACCTGCCCCGACCAACGGTAGCTAATTTCCGTTACCATTGGAAACCTTTCAACCGTCCATTCCTCGAGTCGGCGGTAAGAATCAGTTGGATCATCGCTCTGACCTGTTTTATGATCTGCTCCACCGACGATTAAAAACTCATGCGCATTTGAGGAAGTTTTCTGAAGACGAACATAATGGAAGGGATCCAAAGTATCCCAATATAAACCATGCGGAACACTTCCTTTAGGAATACGAGCCGCAATCACGTAGCTTCGGTAAGGGGCTTGCTTGCTATGAATGGCAACGATATTATTTATAGGACTATTGGTAGCAACCACGATTGATTGAGCGTTAACAGAAAAACCACCTCGCGCAGTGACAGAGGGAGTTTTCCCGCCTTGCAGATTTTCCACATGAGTATAGGTAAAAATCCTTCCACCATTTTTTTGTATACACTGTGCAAGCCCATATAAATACTTTACAGGGTGCAACTGAAGCTGATTTGGAAAACAAAGTGCAGGACCCGTATTAAAAGTGGTCAGTGGGGAATGAGCAATTTTGTGAACATCATGAAGACCCACACCGTGTGCAGCTTCGAGCTCCTGGTCTAGCTCTGTTAAATCTTTTTTCGACCCTGCGAAAAGAAAGCCATCCACTCGTTCAAAATCACATTCGATTTTTTCTAAAAAAACTATTTCCTCCACTTTTTTTAGAGCTGCAGAATGGCTCTCCGCGGCCAGTCGGGCCCCGTCCTTGCCATGGTATTTTTGAAGCTGGAAGTAACGCTCATCCAACGCAGTAACAAACTGTGCTGTCGTCCGACCCGTTTGCCCACTTCCGATCTCAAAACCTTCGAGGACACATACTTTCTTTCCTTCTTTCAGCATTAAATACGCGGCGGTTAATCCTCCTAACCCTCCACCTACTATACAGACATCTGTTTCAATATTTTCATTCAAGCGCGGAAACTGCGGTGGATGTAGGTCGGTAAGCCACAAGGGTAAACTCTCGTGTGGATGCAGATATTTTTTGTTGAGAATATCATTACCATTATCGTTATGATTCATACAATTCCTAGTTAAACGCGTGATTCAATAAATTTCAATAGCTCAAAGAAAATTGTTTTCCTTCCATTTACTAAAATCAAATATTATCAAAGGGGTAATAATCCCCAAGATTGGGGAAATTCACCCCCAATATCGAAGCAAAAAACCTCACAAATTCGCCAATTTGTGTAAAACGCCCCTCAAGATAAAGACCTTGAGCTTGATTTTGTTTCGTTTTACTAATTGGCACGGTGGTTGCTTATTACATATCAAATAACTTAAAGGAGATAAGATCATGAGTAATAAAAATCATAATGGTAATCATGGCAGAACTGATTCTTCTACCGCTGGGAGAAATACCCCCAACCACAGAGAAGATCCTCAAAAGAATTTCACGAAACAATCTTTCGAGGCACAAGAATCCAAGAAAAATGTAGCTGACACTGCAGCAAATCTTGCAAAGTACACCTCCAAAGAAAATGAGAGTTCAAAACCCGGCAACTGGCAAGGTAAAGGCGAGTCAACAAAGTCCAACGACTCTTCCAAGCCAGGTAACTGGCAAGACAAAGGCGAGTTTAAAAAGCCTAACGACTCAAAGTCTTCTGATCAAAAAAGGTCAGCTAGCCCCCCAGAATCCGCTCTCACGGGGGGATTAAAGACCATTGGAGACAAAATCGAGCAATTAGGTGAAAAGGCGAATCAAGCTGGCTATCCTAAAGTAGGAAAGACTCTTGAAGCGCTGGGCGATAAAGTGGAACACTTAAATGATCGCCGCCATAACAATTAAATTCACCTTAGTGAATACAAAACGTGAGGGCAAGCTAGGCTAATCGAGCCTAGGTTGCCCTTCGCCATTCCAGGCGCCTTGTGCCCATTTCCCAAAGCTTGAAACTAGTGTATGACAGTTCTATATGTCTGGCCTTACCTCTTTCGCAAACCTTCCGTGGCAATCACGTTTCGTAGAGCGCCTCTCGGGCGACCTGAATAAAGACAATTTTACTCGCCAAGTGCGAGCCGCCTTCTATTCTGAAGTAACCCCTACCCCCGTCCGTCAACCCAAACTTCTGGTATGGTCCGATAGTCTCGCTGCTGAGCTCGGCATTGCCCGACCCTCATCAGACGAACAAATCACTTTAGACGTTCTATCAGGCAACCGCGTGCTTTCGCAAATGCGCCCCTATGCAGCGCGCTACGGGGGTCACCAGTTCGGAAATTGGGCTGGCCAACTGGGCGACGGACGAGCAATTACCCTGGGAGAAGTTCTCATTCCAGGTCACGGCGTTATGGAATTTCAGCTCAAAGGTGCCGGGCCTACTCCATATTCCAGAAGAGCCGATGGCCGCGCCGTTCTGCGATCTTCAGTTCGAGAGTTTCTATGTAGCGAAGCAATGCATTTCCTAGGTGTGCCTACGACTCGAGCCCTTAGCCTCGTTTCTACAG
>JBDSKY010000196.1:0-2893 GCA_039916675.1 Bdellovibrionia bacterium | reverse complement strand
TGCAAAGCTTCTGTATTGAAAAGAAGGGCTTACGGGTATAGAAACCCAAATAACTATCGCATCCAGCTGCTAAACGCATGCTCCTAGCGACTTTTGGACACACGTCCACCATGAAGCGTGAAGAACCCAAGGGATGCGGTATCCTGCACGGAAATCTGTTTTAAGTGCAGTATTTTTAGATTTCTCACCTCCGTGGCCACAATGTGGACACAGAACCATTTTAAAACGCAAAAACCCCGGCTAAGTATTGCTACTAAGCCGAGGTTTTTGTTGAGTATTAAATTGGTAGCGGGGACAGGATTTGAACCTGTGACCTTTGGGTTATGAGCCCAACGAGCTACCAGACTGCTCCACCCCGCGACATTACACTTCTAACCAGTCATTGTTTTGAAGCTTGCCCACCTTATGTTGCAGGGGCCCAGCAAGTCAACTTAAAAAGAGCGGTCGGTCTATTTCTTGTCGCTTATTTCTTGAGAGACAATCCAGGCTTAGAATGGATCTTTCTCTGGGTCGTGTGTCTTGATACTTTTTTATCCACAGCAAGAACCTTCAAGGCTAGCTCTGGCTGCTCCAAGAGGGCAAAGGCCTGAGATGCTTTTAGGAGTCTATACTCTCCAGGGAGGAGTGATTTTAGAGTAATGTGGCCCACAGCTGTGCGGGAAACTTTTTCGACTAAAAATCCTCTGGATTCAAAAAACGCCTTTATATCAAAAGCACTGCCTCCCATAATTACAATCTGAACTATGGATTTGCTTTCTAGCTTTTTTAACAATCGTACTGAGTAAGGTTTTACCAGTTTGTTTTTTACTCCGGTGCCGCCCATTCTTGCAGCACGTCCGAGACGAGCCAACATCTCCTCATCAGGTAGGCCTTTAACTTTGACGGAGTACACTCTAGGAATGTCATCTCGCTTCTGAACTTTTTCAGCGAAGTCGCCATCATTAGTTAAGATTAATAATCCGTCACTATTGAAATCGAGGCGTCCTATCGGAAATACTCGGGTCTTAAGGGCGTCAAGGTAGGTTGCTAGGGAAGGCCGATTGTCTGGGTCGGCTAGACTGCAGATAACGCCTTTCGGTTTATTGAGTACGACGTAAATCAAATCTTTGGGCTTTTGAAGAAGTTTGCCTTTTACTTTGATTGCGTCTTTGCCTGCTTCAGCTTTATCACCGAGCTTTGCTACTTTTCCATTTACGGTCACGAGACCTTCAGAAATGAGATCTTCGGCCTTACGACGTGACGCGATACCGGCTTGTGCCAGAATTTTTTGAATTCGTTCTTGAGACATATTTACTCCTCGATTGGCGGCTGGCTAATTCCCTGCCCCTGTTCTTGCTGCTGCAAGGCTAACTGTTGTTTTGCGAGAAGTTCCGCTGCTTTCATCTCGTCCAGATAAGGAGTGGAAGAGGGGATAGCCGTGATTCGTTCTCGAAATTCCTTTAAAAGTTTTTCATCTTCTTTGGGGTCATATTTTAGAGCGCCCAAACCATCTACATTCATTTCCCCAACTAGGCGGCGCATAGTCCGAATTCTTGGGTCTTCGTCTTCGGGATTTGCCGACTGTGAGTTAGGTATCATTTGCTCCAGCTCTCTCAATGAAGGAAGAGAGGCTAAATCTCTTAGGCCAAAAAGCTCCAAAAATTCTTGCGTCGTATTGTATAAGACGGGGCGACCCGGAAGCTCTGAGCGTCCTGAAATTTTGATGAGTTTTTTCTCCATGAGTCCACGGATAAAGTAAGAAGAATCTACGCCTCGGACCTTATCGATATCTTCTTTCATTGCGGGCTGGCGATAAGCGATGATGGCTAAGGTTTCCATGCTACCGCCGGAAAGGCGTTGAGTTTGTACTTTTGCTAACTTCTGCGCGAGTGATGCCCGGCCAGGTTTCGTTCTAAATTGAAAGCCTCCCGCGATCTCTATAATTTCAATTCCATGGGCGACTTGCTGGTATTTCTGACAAAGTCCGAGCACAGCGTCTTGAAAAAGCTCGCGGTCAAGTTCTGGAGCCAAAAGTTCTTTCAGTTTGGCTGTCGAAAGAGGTTTATCCGAAATAAAGAGGAGAGCTTCGATGCAAGATTGAATTTCAGCAAGATCGAGTGGAGTTTCGTCCGTTTCGAAACTGATGGCCGATTTCATTTGTTGGTTTTGCTTGTCCAAGGCCTGACTTTGTTCCAAAGCCATGTCTTCAGCTATTTGTAAGGCTAGTTCTCGCTCTGGATCAAAGGAAGGTCCTTGGCTGGCGAGATCCTCTTGTTGGTTGAGCTCAGTTTGACTGTGAAGCAGTTTGGAAATTCGATCAAGCTGTTCGTTCAGAGCGTCGATTGTGTCATCTTCTGCTGTTCCTTCAGATTCTTTTGAATCCGTGGATTCTAAGGCTAAGTCTTCATTTTGAGTTTCTTCATCGTCCGTATCTGAGTCAGGTTCGCTCTCTATATCTGATTCGGATTCGGCATCTGTTCCTGAGCTGGACTCGTCATCCAAGTCTAGGTCGGAATCGTCGTCCGTGTCAGCTTCGATTTCATCGCTTGTATCTACGTGAGTTTCGTCTTCATTTTCTTGCTCTTGCTCTTGCTCTTGCTCCTGCTCAATTTTGGCGTCGAAGGTTATCTTAGATTCATTGTCGGGCTCGGCAGCGAATTCTTCGTCTGTCAGGACATCGTCATCAGTCCGGCGCTTATTCAGCTGTGAGGGATCTCCTACCCAAGTTACGATGGAGCTTAGTGCGTTGTGTTTCTTTTCTTTTGATTTTTTCTTTGTCATCCGTGGGTCTTCCTTTGAATCTTCCTTGAGTTCTCTATGGGGCCACAGCCGCAGGAGTTGTTTCTTGAGCTGCATCGAATCCTGAGGCTAGTTTAGCGTCAAAATTTGTTATTGCCTCTAACAATTCTAAATA
>JBDSKY010000195.1:0-3676 GCA_039916675.1 Bdellovibrionia bacterium | reverse complement strand
CTGACGACGAAACCTCAGAGGCACCCGCTCCCTCTGCAGAAGCACAAACGAGAGAGTCTCCGGAGGCAATTGCGATCGATATGCCCGCCGAAGTCGTTTCCTCGAATGCTGTTCACACCGGATCTGCCAACGAAGCGGCGGAAGAAATCACTGACTACCGCAACCAGATTTACAATCCTGGAAAGAAAACTTGGATTGTCATGGGAACAGTCTTTTTGGCCTTGGTCGCAACAGGTACCATTATCGGTTTAAATCAAAAAGGGGTTTTCAACGGCAAGGACAATGATCCGGTTGTACCCGCTCCTAATAAGATTTCATCTATCAGCTTTGCTGGATATGAATGGCCCGTTAAACAAGGTGGACCCAAAGATCTTTTCGCCTATACTGATGATGCGGTTTTTGTGGATAGCTCTGGAAACCTCAATCTAAAAGTCTTAAGACAAAATGATGTCTGGAAATCAACCGAAGTTAAATTAGGTCAATCTTTGGGCTATGGTGAGTATGAACACGAAATCAGAACATCTGCCGCCGCTTTGGATACTCAACTAGTATCTTCTTCTCTCATTTATGCAGACGACAGTCGTGCTTTAAACATCGCTCTTTCAAAGTGGTTGGATCCTTCAGCCCCCTATGCCTCTTCCTTCAGCGTAGAACCTACTGATGCCCCCGGTAACCACTTTCCGTTCCAAGTTAAAGCAGAAGCTGGCTTTGTGAAGTATCGAATCAACTGGACCAAAGAAAGTATTCTCTTTCAATCGTTAGTAAAGGATGTCCTCATAGCTTCCTTTAATTACACAGGCAAATTCAATTTTGCTCCTGGAGACGAAGCCGTTGTTTTAAAGCATTGGATTTTCAATAACACTATGCCTGCTGACCAACACGAACACTCAATGGTCATCAAGTCCTTCAGCTTTAAGCCTCAGAAGTAAAACTAAGGAAGACAAATAAACTGGGACTATACGGCATCGTATCAAGTCAGCCCACTAACTCATTTTTCCCGTGTAATACATCGGACACCTGCCTTGTGCCGGCGATCAATAAAATCAACGAAAAAGCGATCGCCCATGAAATGCATTTCCTCGCCAGCACCCTCGAAGTAAAATGCTTCTTCGGGATTACTGTGATCCGGTGGATCGTCAGAATTTAGCGAACTGTAAATATGTAGCGTCGACGACCAATACGACTCACCATAAAGGTCACTTAGGAACTGAGGAATCATGCCTTGCGGAGTTTCCATATCACTCATCAAATTTCGCCAATTTTCTCCTGTCGGCAAACTTGCGTGAATGCTATTGCAAAATTGAGTGGCCTCGAAATGAGTCATACCAACAATCCGGCCGGTTTCAGATTTGAGTGGTTCTGCCCAAACAATACCTCTTGGATCCTTCCACGCTTTCTCAAAATATTTACCGTGATGAGCCACCAAATTTGCTGCTAATTTAGGATCCTTTGAAACACGGGTATAGGTCCGCTCAGGCTTCCCTATTAGATGAAGAGGGTCACCGAAGGGGTAATCCCCTTTGGCGAACATGGCTTCCCGTCTTTGAGAGGTATGAAGATCCTCGGCAGTGGGAAGTGTTTTGTCCAACTTCTTTATAAATGAATAGTAGGGCTTAAGATGGTTAACTAACACTGCCTCAATTAAAGTTAACTTCCTCTCGTTTGAGTCGAGATTCAAAGATCGGAATGCTCCCTTTTGCTGAATTAGCGTTTCAAGAAAAAGTTCTAAGTCGTCTTTATCTATCAATCCCACTACACTTTGTACTTGTTGAGCTTTTAAATTCTCGTCCTTTTCATTTTTAATAGTCCCGATCATTATTCCGGCCAGACCATATTTCCAGGACTTATTTTTAAGCCTAAATGGGCGAATTTCAGAATGACCTGCACTGATAATCCATTCAAAATAAGGTTGCTTATTTAAAGTAAAATGAAGTGTGACTCCCGTATTTGTATGATTGAATATCTCCCCGTTCCCCCCTGAAATAGACCATCCTAGCTCCCGGTTCTTAGGAGAGAGAAATCGGCAAAGTCGATTCATTTTCATTTCATTTGTCGTTCCTGATTCCTCATTCAATGAGTGAGCCTCGTCTGAACTAGGATTGAACAATAAGTGATCCAGGATATGGAAGATATTGCTGACCTGAGTATCCACTTCATAGCCTGGCTGAACGTAATTCACACCTTGCAGATCGCTCACCAAGGGTGCCCATTCTTCATGTGCTGCCTTACTATCTAACGAACTTAAGCTAGGATGATTTTTCACAAATTTCAAAAATTCTGGGTTTATTCTGAATTCGCGGGCCCCCAATAATTTCTGCATCCAATCTGGATCAAATACGCCAGTCTCAGGATTTCTTAAAGTGTTGGCAAGAAAGTTCAAAATCGATGAATCCATGCAGTCAGAAAATGAAACGTCGTATCCTAGCTTTTTTGACTTATAAGTTATACTTTTATAACCAATTTCAGGTAACTTCGTTGTATCAAAAACCATTTCTCCATGAGAGAGAAACGCAGCCACTTCCGAATGTTTCAATAAGTACCGAGCCATTTTGTCTCTCTCGCCCAATTCGTTAAGAGACTTGACCAAAGTTTTGTAATCAGAGTCTTTGTATTGCTCTCGACGCCACTCTCCGGTGTCTAAATGATTCCCTTTTAAAACATGGGGTATGCCTTCATAGAGTGCTAGGAATTGAGGTTTATTGAAATCTTCTGTGTTCATCCACGCTAAAGACACCAAAGCTTTTTCGATCACATGGGTTGGATGGTCTACTCCCATTACAACTGAGTCGGAGCTCTCTGCCAACCAACCTTTGATCAGTTTATCTAAGAACGAATCCAAGTACTTTTTTTCATAGGCAAACCGGTCCCGCTTCTCTCTTAGTTTATGATATTCTGGAGTTGCTTCTCTCATTTTGTGCAAGAGAGCTTTAGTCTCCAGCTGGTGGGAACTAATCTTTTATTGATTTGTTTGAGTTCCAAAGCTTGATTACCGAGGGCCTTAATTTGATCCCGATTTCTGATCAGGCTCTGTTCCTTCAACTTCCTTTCGGGAAATTCAAACTTATCCATCTGTTTTTGGTATTCTTGAGCGCTCTCGTCGGCAGACTTTATGTTGCCTTGAAATTCAGAATCCTTTTCAATGAGGATTTTCAAATCATTTTTCAATTGATTTTGGAGAGCTTTATTTTTGAATTTCAATTTATCGGATTCAGAAATAGCCAGCTTTCCCAGAATGTGGCCTATCGCCGATGGCCCTAAAAGCCAAGCAAAGTTTTTTACAAGTGGGCTGACTTGAAAGAAAGTGGGACTATCAGAATTCTGCGGCGCTGTGTAGATCGACTTTATCCACACAGAGATGGGATCTAACTTTCCAGATTCTTCCTCAATTGGGTAATTGACCAAATTAACCAAAAACCCCTGCCGCTGCAGATTAAATGCCGCAATGGGATCCAAGTATTCATACTCAGGCTTCAGCTGAATGTGTTCCTGCATTCCTCTGATTGCAGTAAAATGGAGCTTAGCAAACGCGGTAGATTCGAATCCTAGAAATAAAACTAATAGGATTATTGTCTGAACAAATGTAGCGCGTTTAACTTTAACATTGAGAGGTTCCATTGCTAAATTGTAACTGACATTTTTGCTATAATCTAATTTTGATCAACTTGGCACCTCAATG
>JBDSKY010000194.1:0-4736 GCA_039916675.1 Bdellovibrionia bacterium | reverse complement strand
CTGCGTTTTAGGAGTTTCCTCAGCGTGCCTTGAATTCGCAATCCAGAAGAACCCTTCCGATCTTTCCATTGCTTGGTCCAACAAAGTAAAAAATACGTGCGGCTCCATCGTTCGAATCATTAAGTCCACATCTTCCAAAACAATAACTCTCTCAGAAGTATCCACTGCATCGGCTAATGCACGTTCGAGGAAATGGGCATCTAATATCTCATGGGCAGGAATGGTAAAATGCTCCCATTTTAACGCTAACGCAATCGCTTTGCCGGCTGATGTTTTACCGCTGCCCGATGGACCAAAGAAAAAAAATCCATACCGCCAAGGTAACTGGAGCTTATGAAATTCTTCGCGATTTTTTATAAATAATTCTGTTCGAATATTTAACTTTTCTAGCAGGCTGGTAGCCAACACCAATTTTTCTAACGTTTCAAACTTTCCCCATGGAAACTTAATTACACCTTCGCGAGTCCACCGACTTATCCAAGAATTCTTCATCCTTTAATATTACGAGATTATTCAGTTCTTAGGAAACTATGTTTTAACGACCAGGTATCTTTAGAGTAGAAATTGGCATTTTATTTTCTTATTGAACTTTATAATGCCGACAAAAAAAACCAATATATTAAAACACTTGAATAAACGATCAGCACATGCAAGCGATCGAGAACTCATGCAAGGCATTCAAAAAGGTGACCCCGACTCATTCCATCAACTTTATGACCGTTTCTCAGAGCGG
Source organism: Bdellovibrionia bacterium (assembly GCA_039916675.1). GTDB lineage: Bacteria > Bdellovibrionota > UBA1018 > UBA1018 > UBA1018 > JBDSKY01. Next base: position 4,003 of record JBDSKY010000194.1, on the reverse strand, counting down.
CTCCGAAAATATGCGTTTAAACATACAAGGTCTTCACCTGCGGCGGAGGAATTGGCTCAAGATATTCTGCTTAAAATTTACCAATTTAAACAGACCTATAATTCACAGTATGAAGTTTCAACGTGGATTTGGGCAATCGCCAAAAATACTGTATATGATTATTTCAGACAATCTAAATGGCAAAGAAAGAATGCAGAATCTATTGAAGAGATCGCCTCCAGCATGAGCAATGCATACCCTTTCATTGAAACGGCCGAATCGGTAATGATTCAAGGAGCAGAAAAAGAGGCCTTTCAAGAGATGTTCGATGCCCTATCGGAAAGGCAGAAAAAAGCACTGTTCCTTCGTTTGGTCAAAAATTCATCTTATCAAGAGATCTCTCATGCTATGAATATTAGTCTCTCCGCCGTAAAGTCCTTAATGAATCGGGCTAAAGCCACATTAATTAAAGCTAATTTAAAATCCCAGAACGATTCCCACTAGCCCCTGGAGGTCATAAAAGTAAGTTCCAAACCCCGACACAGTGCTTAAATTTGTCAGACCAAATTGATATCGAATATCCACAAGCATACTTACACTTTTTTGAAACCCAAATTTCATGGCGGCACTTCCTACAATTCCGGAATCCAATACATTAAGATTGCTGGTACTCGTGAGTGCGTAAGACAGGAAAGCTCCTATTCCCAATGAAAAATTAGGAAAAATCGGAAATCTAAAGAGCAAAGGCGCTTGTAAGGTAGTTTGAGAAATAGTGATTGTACTTCTATTATCGAGTACTTCAATAAACCCTCGCGGCATGTATAAAATTCCAAGCTCTATCTGGGGCCCCCCCCCTTTATCTAAGTCAAAGTCCATCAACAGACCTCCGCCGAACTGAGGAGTACTTGCCTGAATTGTAAAGCCAGTCAAAGGGGAGGCATAACCATTATCAATAACATAGCCGCCTACAAACGAAGTTGTTTCAGCTCTTAAGGGCGAACTACAGATCACCAGCAACAGATTCCCTATTAACCCATAGTGTTGAAGTCGCATTTTCTCACCCGCTTATAACAAGTCTCTCACGTTGTGTTATGACTTAAAAATGGGAAAAATGAACACCGTGTCCCCCTATTCTTATTTTCTTATCTATTTTGGAATTTTTTTGAGCGTTTTTTGCGAATCGATTGCCTATCCAATGGAGTTAATGGAATTTTTGACGCTCGGCTCCTCAGCGCCAAGTATCCAGAACAACTTGGATTCTTCGCTTAAAACTCAGTCAGGTTTCTCAATTGGTGGGGGTATTTCGCTTGTCTTTCGAATGACAGAACACCTGGACGTGGAAACTACGATTCTCTATCTTCCCAGAAATTATTCCAAGACTGGAGGCTCAAGACTTCAGACAAGCTACAGTTTAGCCGTACTGCAGTATCCTGTTGTAACCAGATACTGGCTTTCTGAAAATTTTGCACTCGGACTGGGCGCTTACTACAGCACGGGATTGGGAAACTTAACCTTAACGCAGAACTCGCAGCCTCAAGTTTTAGGATATAACGACATTTTATTGACTGCTTGGGATCTGGGACTCACTGCAAGCGCTCAATATCTATCGCCCCTAAACGAAAACATGAATCTAATAGGCCAAGCCAGGTTCCTCTTTGGATTGACCAATTCAGATCAAACTGAAAATGGGAGCCTGTCTACACGGGATTTACAACTTTGGTTCGGGATAGGATTTAAATTATGAAACTTTTTTGCAGAGCTACCGCTGCAACTATGCTCGAATAAATCCCCAAATAGAACCATAGGCCATGAATAAAAGGATGACAAAAAGGAAAAAGCTGAACTTTTCGACTCGCCTCATTCCGACTTCAGAGGTCGTAATTCCCCAACCAATACAAAACTGCCAAAAGCCATTCGCTAAATGAAAGGCGACCCCTAACGCGCCTAAACCATATACAATTAATGTCAAAGGTTCATGAAGCCCTTCGGACATATGCGCGAAATCCAACGTACTTCCTGAAAGCGTAGGTTCGATCCTGGTTTTATAAATGTGGGCTGGAATAAATAGAAGCAAACCGATTCCACTCAAACGTTGAAGTACATATTTCAAATTCTGGAAATATTGATACCTTCCAACGTTGGGACGTGATTTTGATATTGCGACAAGGCCATATATTCCATGAAACGCGATTGGAATCCAAATCACCAATACAGCCAAAGGTACGATGAAAGGAAGAGCTCTGGTTTCCGCCAAATGCTGGTTGAAAATTCCAGCTCCTTCCAAGCTCCTTAAATTAGCATAAAGGTGAAACACTACATAAATTCCAATTGGAACTAAACCTGTAAGGCTAAATAGTTTGCCTAACCAAAATGATCTGGACTCGGTGCTGATCGTCTGTTTCGTTTCCATGCTCATTTTTTTAGCAGTATCTTTCTTACTGTGCCATTGAATTTGCGCACAGAAATTTAAGTCCTTCCAAATAGGAGCGCCAACCCAATCCCATGATCTGACGCACACACACCGGCGCAATGACAGACACGCTCCTAAACGCTTCTCTCTTATGTATATCAGAGAGATGGACTTCTACAGTCGGCCTTTCGATGGCAGCGACGGCATCCCGCAAAGCATAAGAATAGTGAGTATAAGCCCCCGGATTAAATACAATGCCTTCTGCCCACTTTCTGTGACGATGAAGCAAATCAATTAATTCGCCCTCGCCATTGGACTGAAAAATTTTGAGCACAGCTCCTAGCGGACCTGCAGACTTCCGCAATTTTGCATTGAGCTGTCTTAGAGTCAAATCTCCATAAATAGCGGTCTCTCGCTCACCCAGAAGATTTAAATTAGGACCATGGAGGACCAAAATTTTTTTACGTATCACTGCGTCCGGCCCCTGACTTCAAGAATGGAATCCATTATTTCCCGATCACTGACATCTCTATCGAGAACTGTTCCGCCAATTTTTTTCAAAAGAACAAAACGCGCCTTCTTGTTGCGGGCTTTCTTGTCTGTTTGGATTCGTTTGATGTACTTTGCAATGGGGACCCCTTTTGGAAGCGGTGGTACCGGAATGGCAGCTAGAAAGGTATCAATATCAGTCTGGACCCTATGGTCTAAATAACCGCGCTTGACTGAGACAGCGCAAGCTACTCTCATCCCATAAATAACTGCTTCCCCATGCCTAAAATACCCATAGCCACTTTCAGCTTCTAAAGCGTGTCCAAAAGTATGACCAAAGTTGAGCACTTCACGGATCCCTTTCTCATCTCGTTCGTCTTGGTCCACTACTTTAGCCTTCCACTGGAGGCACTCCTGGATTTCATGTTCAAGTAACTTGGATGACCTTACTTCACTGGATTTAGAACTTATTTGCAGAATTTTTCTCCAATTTTTTTTCAGTCTTGTAAAAAAATCGGGATCAAAAACCAAACCGTATTTGATCATTTCTCCTAGACCCGAAATTAAATCCCTTTTCTGAAGTGAACGTATGAGAGACAGCTCGCACACAACCAAGCTGGGTTGGTGTATCATTCCAATTAGATTTTTCCCCCGCTCATGGTTAATTCCGGTTTTTCCCCCTAGGCAACTATCAACCTGAGCCAATAGAGTCGATGGGATTCCAATCCAGCGAATCCCTCTCATATAAGTTCCAGCAATAAAACCCAGCGCGTCGCCGATAACTCCGCCTCCCAATGCCAGGATTACAGAATGTCGATCTGCGCCTCCTTTGAGGAGTTCTCCATAGAGAGGATAGAGAGTATGAAAATCCTTCAATTCTTCTGAAACTTGGAGTGAAATAAGTTTAGCTTCGATCCCCGCGGCCTTCAACTCCGCTTTCAACTTTCGCGCCTGGGACTCGAGACATAAGTCCGAAAAAATAAATACTTTACTCGCCTTTTTAAGAAAAGAAAAATTTGACAATTTCCCGAGAATGTTCTCACCAAACCAGACTTCATGGCTGCGGTCAGCGAGATTCATTGTGAACTTTTTCATTTTATAAATTTCCAAAAAATTCTATATCAA
>JBDSKY010000193.1:0-4671 GCA_039916675.1 Bdellovibrionia bacterium | reverse complement strand
GAGGAGCGATTTTAACTGCAGAGTGAATTCGACTCGTTGTTGCGCCACCAATAAGTAAAGGTACACTTACCTTCTGGCGTTGCATTTCTTTGGCGTTGTAAATCATTTCATCGAGAGACGGTGTGATGAGGCCACTCATGCCGATGATATCGGCATTTTTCTCTCTGGCCACTTCTAAGATTTTTTCACAAGAGACCATTACGCCGAGGTCTATGACTTCGTAACCATTGCAAGCCAGGACAACACCCACAATATTTTTTCCGATATCATGGACATCACCTTTGACTGTAGCAATGACGAAAACTCCTTGTTTTCGTGCGTTTTTGTTATTCGCTTTTTCTTCCTCCATAAATGGATTGAGATAGGCGACGGCTTTTTTCATCACACGGGCACTTTTTACGACCTGAGGTAAAAACATTTTACCTTCGCCGAAAAGCTGGCCGACAACTTTCATTCCTTCCATCAAAGGGCCTTCAATTACATCAAGAGGAGCGCCGTACTTAAGACGGGCCTCTTCGGTGTCCTCATCGATATGGGTAATGATTCCTTTGACGAGAGCATGCGCGAGCCGAGCTTCGAGCGGTTCCTTTCTCCAAGCATCGTCGACTTTATCGCTTTTTTTCCCATCCTGTCCTTTGACTTGGTCAGCAAATTCAAGAAGTCGCTCTGTTGCATCGGAACGCCGATTCAGTAAGACGTCCTCAACACGAGAAAGTAGTTCCTTGTCAACATCTTCGTAAACGGCGAGCATCCCCGCGTTTACGATCCCCATGTCCAGACCAGCTTTGATCGCATAATATAAAAAAGCACTGTGCATTGCTTCACGCACAATATTGTTTCCGCGGAAGGAAAACGAAATGTTGCTCACGCCCCCGCTAGTAAGGGCTCCCGGGCAAGATTGTTTGATCTCGCGCACGGCTTCAATGAAATCAACGGCGTAATTATTATGCTCATCCATACCAGTCGCTACTGTAAGGATATTGGGATCGAAGATAATATCTTGGGGATCGAATCCTGCTTGGTTTACTAGAAGATTGTAGGCTCGTGTACAAATTCGAACTTTTTCTGATTGGGTAGCAGCTTGGCCTTGCTCATCAAACGCCATGACTACTACTGCTGCGCCGTAACGCTTTACGAGCTCAGCACTCTTTAGAAATGCTGCTTCGCCTTCTTTAAGGCTAATTGAATTGACAACACACTTTCCTTGAACACATCTCAGTCCGGCTTCAATTACTGACCACTTTGAACTATCGATCATAATCGGCACGCGACAGATGTCGGGTTCGGATGCGATCAAATTCATGAATCGGGTCATGCAGGCTTCGCTGTCCAGAAGACCTTCATCAAAATTTACGTCAATAATATTGGCGCCGTTTTCCACCTGTTGTCTAGCGACGACGAGGGCTTGGTCAAAATTACCTTCTTTGATAATTTTTTTAAACATCGGAGACCCGGTAACGTTCGTTCTTTCACCGACCATAATGAAGGGACGTCCCACTTCATTTTTAATAGTTAGAGGTTCTAGGCCGCTCAATCGCGTGGCGGGGGTGATGTCTGGGATCTTTCGTGCAGGAATATTCTTTAATTTTTCAACAATGGCCGCGATATGAGGAGGAGTGGTTCCACAACAACCTCCAACCAGATTAATGAAGCCAGCTTGGGCGAATTCTTCAAGAAGGGCCGAGGTATCATTGGGCGTTTCATCATATCCTGTGTCGCTCAAGGGATTTGGCAAACCAGCGTTGGGATAGCAGCTAATAAAACAATCTGAAATACTCGAGAGTTCGGCAATATAGGGCCTCATCTCCTTAGCGCCTAAAGCACAATTAATTCCCACACTGATAGGCTTGGCATGGCGAACGGAATTCCAAAATGCTTCGACCGTCTGACCTGATAGGGTACGCCCTGATGCATCAGTTATTGTAACGGAGAGCATGACGGGTATACGCACGGGGTGCTCATCATGAAATTTTTCGATCGCAAAAATAGCAGCTTTTAAATTAAGTGTGTCAAAAGTCGTCTCCGGTAAAAGAATATCTGCCCCACCTGCGATTAGACCTTTGATTTGCTCATAGTAGTTATCCACTAATTGATCAAAAGTGGTGGCTCGATATCCAGGATCGTTGACATCGGGCGAGAGTGAGCAAGTTCGGTTGGTGGGTCCAATTGCCCCTGCCACAAAGCACTTCCGACCTGGATATTTGCCCATGATCTCTTGGCAAGCTTGCTTAGCGATCTCAGCTGATTTGCGATTCAGTTCAAAAACAATATGCTCCAGGCCATAATCTCCCTGGCCAATTTGTGTGCCGCTGAAGGTATTGGTTTCAATAATATCAGAGCCGGCTTCTAAATACTGACGATGGATCTCACCAATAATATCGGGCCGAGTCAAGCTCAGCAGGTCATTGTTTCCTTTAAGGTCCTTGGGATGATCTTTAAATAGCTCACCTCTAAAATCAATTTCTTCCAGTTTATATCGTTGAATCATGGTGCCCATGGCACCATCGAGGAACACGATTTGTTTTTTTAGGAGTTCTCGCAAGTGATGAGCGGATTCGGATTCTTGCTTTGTCACTTTAGTAGGAGTTGCCATGGAAGTCCCTCGGAAATAGCTATTTAATGTATTTATTCGATATCACTTGTAAGGGATTCATGCAATTGGTAGAAAAATCGAGATATCGAGATCATCGCTCTCAGGCCAGCACTGGCACCCTAAACGCCAACCTTCCTGGATTTCCTCACGGCTCAAATGCTCCCGTTCTTTCTCAGTCACTGGGGAGGTTCCTTGTGCGCCCACGGGTAGCTGAATTCGGTCTCCGCCACAAATACCATGCCCTCCGCAGAGGCTTCCGATATCAAGTTCCTCCATTTGGGCATGGGCCAAAATATTAAGAGTTCTATAGCAGGGCACAGTTACGTGTTCTTGGGTAGGTTCGTTAGAGCGGGGGACTTTGCGGATAAATTTGATCATTTGCATGCTTTCTTAGTCTTTTTTATCACTAAAGCTAAAATTGGATATAATGCCGCATCTACCCGCGCACTACAAGTATGCTAACAGTTATAAAATGCGGTTTAGAAAAAAGGGAAAGCCAGAACTTGCGAAAGTAGTTTATCGGAATATTGAAGCATCCGGCCAGATGCGCGACCGATTTGAGCGTAAAAAAAAATGGCATGATCGATGCGTAGATGGGATCACGAGATTCGTGGGTACTGTTCGATTTGTTTACCTGCATTTACTTTTACTCTCTTTGTGGATTGTCATAAACTTAGGATTTTTGTCAATTATAAAGCCTTTTGATCCGTATCCATTCCCAATTCTCGGAATCGTTGCTTCGGTAGAAACTATTTTCCTATCTGCTTTTGTGCTTATCAGTCAAACGCGGTTGTCTCAATTACAGGCCCAGCGAGATGAGCTCGAATTGCAAGTCAATTTATTGTCTGAACATGAAGTCACCCATCTTCTTAACGCAGTAGAAAGAATCGCAATGCATCTTGGGCTGCCTCGTGAACAGAATGTTGACGATCTAAAAAAACACATTACACCAGAACATATTCTTGAAGCTGTAGAGGACGCTGAAGGCCAACGTAGCATTTCTAAAGGGCAATAATCAGTATTTAGCTTAGAATGCAATGGAGATATGTTACGGTATTATTGTGAAATCTCCACTTCTTCTTCATAGCCCGACACCCTCGGATAAATACGCTATTAGGAGGCCCAGTGTGAGGCTTTAGTGTACTTTAGTTTTATCCTCGAAAAGAAGGTTGATATGGGAGAGCCTGTGAAATCTGTAGGTTTACGTAAGAATAATAAAGAGAGCACTCAAACCAACCCCGGAAAAAAATCTGAGAAAATAAAAAGTTCACTGGCGGAAAAAGTTTTTACCACAGCGAAAAGGGCTTTATCCGCAAAGGACTTAGCGTTGTTCGACGAACCGGTGGAAGCTCCGACTACTTCAAGAGATCAGTTAAGATTATTACTTCAGACCGTGAAGTCTGTACGGCAGGGGAACTTCTCAGTACGTCTCTCGATTGGGGGCGAAGGTATTATCGATGATATCGGAGAAGTATTAAACGACATCATTGAGCTCAATGAAAACATGGCTAATGAGTTCGTCCGCGTCGGCAAAATTGTAGGCCAAGAAGGAAAGATGACAGAGCGTGTGTCTTTAGGCTCAATGAAAGGAGCCTGGGCCACGAGTGTGGATTCCGTTAACTCCCTCATCGGAGACCTCGTTCAACCTACGACCGATGCTGCCCGCGTGATCACGGCTGTGGCAAGAGGCGATCTTTCTCAAAAAATGACATTGGAAATTGATGGCCGTTCACTCAAAGGGGAATTTTCCCGCATTGGGATGACTGTGAATACCATGGTGGATCAGCTCAATTCATTTGCTTCAGAAGTTACCCGCGTTGCTAAGGAAGTGGGAACGGAAGGAAAGTTGGGCGGTCAGGCAGACGTTAAGGGCGCGTGGGGTATTTGGAAAGACTTGACCGATAATGTGAACGGACTTGCCGGCAATTTAACGGACCAAGTTCGTAACATTGCGAAGGTGACAACCGCCGTTGCTAAAGGTGACCTTTCCCAAAAAATTACAGTGGATGCTAAAGGTGAAATTTACGAATTAAAAACTACCATTAACGTCATGGTGGATCAGCTTTCTTCATTCGCCG
>JBDSKY010000192.1:0-5777 GCA_039916675.1 Bdellovibrionia bacterium | reverse complement strand
TTGACGCGATTCATTAAATTTGCGATTCGGCGAGCTAGTTGGATCGCTTGGATCTGCACCATATTGGCAGCAATAGGGGCTTACTATTCTGTTCTGCTATATATGAATTTGCGCACTGATATTGAGGAATTGCTGCCCACTTCGGCGCGGAGTGTTATTGACCTTAATCAAGTTACCTCCCGCCTTGAAGCCGTAGACAACATAGTTTTACTAACTTTCTCAAAAGATCCAGAACGCAGTAAGAAGTTTATCTTAGCTCTCGCGGAAGAATTGAAGAAGGTGCCCAAAACGACTTTGGCCGGCATTGAATACCGCATCGATCATGAGCTGGAGTTTTTCAAAGACAGAAGGGCCCTTTATATAGACCTTTCTGATCTCATTCGGCTAAAAAACTATATTCGAGACAAAATTGGCTATGAAAAAGACCTTTTCAATCCTTTGAATATTTTTAGAACTCAGGAAATTCTCGAACCTCATCTGGATTATGTAGCGCTCAGGAAGAAATACGAAAATAAGGTGGCGGGTTACGAGCATTTTCCCAATGGATTTTACGCAACCCAAGATGAGAAGGTTCGGGCGCTGATTGCTTTCATGCCGGGCAAAGGTCTGAATAAGGCAATGAAGATGAAAGCCACCCTCGAAAAGGTCGTGGCCGAATTAAATCCAAAATCTTTCGCTCCCGACCTAGAGGTTAAATATACGGGGAATGTCCAAAATCTCCTGGAAGAAAGCTCGGCTTTGGTTGAAGATTTGGAACTATCAACGGCGATCGTCCTAGTGCTGGTGACGGTCGTGATGTTGATTTTTTTCCGTTCTATTGCTGCGACGGCGGCGCTGGTTGGCAGTTTGTTTATGGGGACCTTCTGGACCTTCGGGATCGCTTATTTTCAAGTAGGTTACCTGAATGCCAATACCGCTTTTTTGGCTAGCATTGTCATTGGCAATGGAATCAATTTTGGCATCATCCTGTTGGCTCGTTATCTGGAGGAGCGCCGAAAAGGGCAGAATAATGAAAGTGCCCTTCAAATCTCCATATCGAGCACTGCGTCATCCACTGGAGCAGCAGCTCTGGCGGCTGGACTTTCTTATGGCTCGCTCATGTTTACTGGCTTTCGGGGATTCAGTCAGTTTGGTGTGATTGGTCTAGTTGGAATGACATGTTGTTGGACCAGTTCTTATCTGTTGATGCCCGCGTATCTAACAATCTTAGATCGAAACTTGGGGCCTGCTTGGTATCATTTGAAACAACCGAAACCTTTGTTTTCAGGACTGATGGCAGCTTGGGTTAAAAGGATGCCAGTGTTTCTATCTCTTCTCTCTCTGGCAGGAGTAGCTGTTTCATTAGGTTTATTAAAAAATTACAAAGCCGGTATCATTGAAACTGATCTCACTAAGCTCCGGGATAAGAGAAGTATTTCTCAGGGATCAGGCGCCCTTTACCATTATATTGATGACATTTTTAAGCACTCTTTCTCACCTATGGTGATTCTTCCTAAAGATCGGGCTCATTCCAGAAAGATAGCCCGTCTCTTTCGCGAGGAAAGAGATAGGCAAGGCAAAACGAGTATTATTACGACAGTGCAAACTTTAGACGATTTCATTCCGCATCAACAGCAACAGAAAATTGCCGTCTTGAAGGAAATTCAAAGACTTCTGCCAATGAAGTATATTCAGCTCTTACCTCCGACAGAGAAATCCCTGGTTGAGGAACTCCTAAACCCGAAGGCATTTTCCTCTTTTCAGGAGTTAGATCTTCCTCCCATGATTTTAGGAAAATTTCGAGAAACTGACGGCACTCTTGGTAAAATAGTTCTAGTGGATAAGCTCATCGAGAAAGGCAGCGATGATGCCAGAGAAATAGTTCGATTCGTTAAGATGGGGCGTCGAATTACCGATTCCGTGGCGCCGAATGCTCCTGTAGCAGGGGACCTACCCATCAGTGTCGATATGTTTGAAGCTATTACGGTGGATGGTCCTAAAGCCACCTTTCTGGCTTTCATAGCCGTGGTCATCCTCGTGATAGTCTTATTCAGAAACTTAAAAGCGGTGAGTTTAGTGCTGCTTGCGCTCGGTTTAGGAGTGATCTGGTTGGCTGGCCTCATTATTGGGTTTAATTTGAAAATCAATTTTTTGAATTTCATAGCTCTTCCTATTACTTTTGGAATTGGGGTGGACTATGGCGTCAATATTTTCCAAAGGTATCGAATGGAGGGCCCAGGTAAGATTCTGTCGGTCATCCGAAATACCGGAGGCGCCGTTATTTTAAGCAGCATGACCACAATTATCGGATATGGCTCACTTCTGCTTGCTGGGAATCAGGCTTTTGTGAGTTTCGGGTTGTTGGCGGTTTTAGGTGAAATTACCTGTGTAATTGCGGCAATTATTTCTCTTCCCGCGTTTCTATGTTGCCTTGAAAAAATAGTGGGAAATCAGCCCGTTGAATAAGTGATGAAATTCCTAGTCTTCAATAATTAAGCTATATATAATTTACTGATGCAATCCACTGTGACCTGTCGTTATTTTATTGTAGCTGTTTTTGTCTGGGTTTTTGCTATTCAAGCCATTGAAACAAAAGCTAAATCACCTCCGGATCGGGGGGAGGCTCTGCAGATAAAAAAGGAATCCTCTCAAAGTGCGCCAGTTGTAGAACCCAAAGCGGGACCTACCCCGGTTAATTCCGAACGACAGGCGCAGTCTGCCCAGGTATCCGGCGAGGCCGTTAAGTCTTGCTCTGGAACTTGTGGTGCTACCCCATTTCCTGTTCCTAGCTCTACGGAAGGAAGCCCAAAGTTGGGAGAACCGTCCATTGCAAAGCTTGATGTTGTGCAGATAGTGCATTCAATTGATGAAAATATTTCCGGAGCTTTAGAGAGTCCCTATAGCGCGAAGCTTTCTCTACTGATTAAAAGATGGCCTCCCGAAAATATTGAAAAAAAATGGGAAGATAATAGGCCCTACTGGATCCGTGGCATCAAGAACGAAAAGAATTCTCTCTACATCGGTTCGGAAAAACAAATATTGATCCACGCTAATTTGAAGCGAGTGAGCGCTCTCATTCAGGATTTTGAGTCTTATCCGGCCTTTTACCATGATCTTAAACATGTTCGTGTAATTTCCAAAGATGGCAATAAAGTTACAACATTTTGGGAGCGCTATTCGCCAGTATTTTTTCTCGCTAATATTAAATACGAGCAGGTTTATGTAGTCGATGCGACCGATAGGCGGGTTACGATTCGTTATCAATTGAAGTCGGCTAATTCTATTAATTTTGCGGATGGCCTCTTAGTTTTGGAAGCAGAGGGCGAAAATACTCGTCTCACTGCGTTTGATTTTTTCGACGCAAAATGGGGGATTTTAGGTGGGATTGCTCCTGGAAAGATTTGGAACCAGAGTTTTAAAAATTCTGTCAAAGACGATATGGCCCTGAAGGCGCACGCGGAACATCCTGAGTGGAGCCGTGATCAAATTTTTAAGGAGAGCGATAGGATTTTGGATTCGTTTCCGCCTGATCCCATTCAGTATGTAGACCCTCCAAATTGGGCTTCTTATTGAGTTCTTCCAATAAATAACGGTCCGAGAATCGAAAAACCTTTCCATGGTATTGCACTTCATTGTGAGTTAGCGAGAAAAGGCCAAAGTATAGGTGCATGAAATCCCAAATCGGAATCGTCCAAAAATACTTGAGACTCATCCGAATGGATCCAATGATGAGACCTTCAAAAATAAATGAAATCGCAATTCGAAGCGCGATGACACCAAAAAACAAATTCCAAACAACAGGGTGAAAAGGTGCCCATAACAGTAGAAACGTGGCCGGGATTTGTGGATAGAGGAAAAATCCGAGGATGATGGCCGCTTTTCCTACGAATGCCTTCTGGCAAAGTGCAAACCGCTCCTGCTGTCCAAGCATTTGTTTTAAGGTTTTATTGGAATACTGAACAGGGCAATAGATGTTTCGGAAGACAACTTTTTTCCCGTGCTTGTTAAAGAGTGTGGGCAGCAGGATATCGTCCCCGAATGAGGAGCTTAAAGTTTCCCAGATTTCATTTTCTATACCTTGAAAGTCGGCCCGATTAAATCCCAAGGAATGGCCCCAGCCAACATTTATTTTGCGGGCGAATAGATTAAAAATCATTGCATAGACAGCTACATCACAATTGTTGCCTAATACTTTGAGGGCCGTGGGGATATTATTGACTCGAATATCGTACTGGGGAGTCGTGACCATCGAAATTCCCGGTTCTTGCAGGCAACTCGCCATTTGAGTCACGTAGTCGGGTTTCACGATTGCGTCTGAGTCAGACCAGATGACTAATTCGTGTTTGATGAACTTATGGGCATCGAACATGGCATCTACTTTTAACCAGTAGGCCTTACGCGTCGCAGAGATGACAAGCTTGGCATCCTTGCCGGGATAGCGAGCCAAAAAACTTTTAACTACCGGAACGATAGGGTCTGTCTCTTGTGAGACGACAAAAAGAATCTGAACTTTACCTGGGTAAGTTTGATTGAAAAAAGCATCGAAGTTCTGCTCTTCATTGTCCAGGTTGGAAAAACAAGGTTTGATAACGGTCACCCCTGGAAGCGGCTTGTCAGCCCGGAGCTGAGGTAGGGGACGAAATTTAAAAACCATGAGTCCAAGGATACCGACTAACTGAATTACAATCCCAAAAATGACAAATAAGGCTAAAATGAAAGGAATGCCACTGAGGTGTCCGCTGAGGTACTCGAGGTATTGCATGAGGCGAATCTTTTCTTAATTCTGTTCTGATCGCAACTCTAATGTGACCAAAAAGTGAAGAATCTCCTGCTTATGGGCCCGATCATCAGTGGATTCGGTCTTCACCCTTGAACATAAAGCTGGATTTGAGGTATCTTGGTGTCACGGATCTTGGTTGAACTATCTTGAAAGGAGACATTATGAGTCGAGAAGAATCTATTTATGGTCGAGGGGGGGCATTAGCACCGACTCGTCAATTGGCGGTTTCTCGGTTTGTGAGCAGAACCTACGGTTGGATGTTTTTGGGTTTGATGACCACAGGGTTGATCAGCTATTCAATAGCATCTTCAGAGTCTGCGGTTCGGATGCTGATGGAGAACCGAGGCCTTTTTTATGCGATAATGTTAGCTGAGTTCGGAGTTGTAATTGGCCTGACTGCAGCTGCAAATCGGCTTTCGGCAGCGATGGCGACTTTAGGTTTCCTATTTTATTCTGCTTTGAATGGTGTAACTTTCAGCGTAATTTTTCTGACCTACACCATGACTTCAGTGGCGCAGGTATTCATGATCTCGGCAGGCATGTTTGGCGGCCTCGCGGTCTATGGAACTGTGACGCGCAACGATTTAACTGGCGTAGGTACTTTCGTAGGAATGGGGCTCTGGGGTTTAATACTTTTGGGTCTAGTGAATATGTTTGTACAAAGCGATTCTTTGAGTCTTGGGCTCTCGGCCGTGGGAGTTATTATTTTCTCAGGTTTGACGGCTTATGAAGCGCAAAGAATCCGTATGCTCGCTAATGAGTATGCTGGGGGTGCTCAAGGGAGTGAAGCGGAGGGCAAGGGAGCTATTTATGGGGCACTTTCGCTTTATTTGAACTTCATAAACCTATTCTTGAGTCTACTGAGATTGTTCGGAAGCCGCCGCGATTAACTTTGCGGTCGCCTTTACCTTAGGATGCACTTGTATAGGGAGGCTTTGTTGCTGATCCTTATGCCTGGTAGGAATAGGAAGACTTTTAGCCAATTGGGGAAGACTGTGTATTCTAGTTTGCAGTTTTC
>JBDSKY010000191.1:0-7743 GCA_039916675.1 Bdellovibrionia bacterium | reverse complement strand
AATTGAGTAAATCGCGCAGTTATCTTCCGCTCACGTTTGGCCAGAAGTTTTACCACTGGACTTAGGTTGTCAAGGCGGTAGCGCTTGGCAATTCCTCCGAAGGAGTTAAACGCTTGGACACTCCCTTCTAAAAAGCATTCCCAGGTAGTATTAAAAAACGCAGTTGCTGAAATTCTACCGCTATAAATTAGGCGAACCACCCACAGCTGAACTTTCAAAACTTCCCCGCCAATAGAGATGCCGGCGAGTTCTGTAAAATCACCCTCCATTAGATCACCTGGAAAATGTTCTCGTTGGAAGAAAATGGGAGCAGGTTGAGAGACTCTAGTAACACTCTCCAGACGACGCAGAAGGGTTTTATAGCTCCCTTTGTAGCCCTCCTCTTTCAGCCGCCTTAGGATGCGCTTAACCTCTATTTTAGGGTAGAGCCTGAGCATTTCATGGGCAATTGCAAGATGCTCCTCTGAAAGAGGATTTGGTCGTGTAGGAGCCGAGCGTTCATAGCAAGGGATCGATCCACTTTTCAGATAGTTTCTAATTGTCCTTTCAGAGAGGCCCAGTTCTGCGGCAATTTCTTTCTGGGTTTTGCCCACATTCCTCAGCTGAACAATTTGCTTAAATTCCGTCATCAAAATCATTCTCCGGTTAACTCCAATAGAAGGAGTTCTACAGGAGTTGGGAGCCAGGATGAAACATCTCTGGACCCATTAACTGAATCAGTTAACCGGCAAATTTAATTGTCACTGAAGCGGCAAAATTCATTGTCACTATCCAAATGCCTTTAATTCCTCCTCACACTTCTCAAGGGTGTCCGCCAAAGCGATATTAGGAAGAAGGATCAAAGCTAGCAAGAATGGAAAATTTAGCAATAGTCGGGATAAGAAGCGCAACATCAGATCCTCCTGAGAATAGCTTTTAATATTTAAGCTATTTAATAATACCAGAGGGACTACGACCAAACAACACCACAAATGCGCCACATCAAAGCGTTCTCCCCGCATACGAGCAGGACTTTTAGCTCCCAGATCTGCAGCCCTTAACACGATGCGCGTCTTTGCCCTCTTCTCAACTTACTTAATGAGTCTCTAAACTCTTATCTAAAGAAAACTTTGAAATCTTGTTTTTGAGACGGAATGAGAAACTTCGTATCCCAATAAATGAGGTTCTAATTATTAAGAGTCCGTCATCTTAGAAAGACACCTTTTTGAGACTCTCACTTGTCGCATTGAATCAAACATAGTTGGAAAATAATTTTGGTAACTATTGCCTACTTAAAAAAAAGAACTTACAGTTAATAGATATCATTACCGAAAAACAACAAGTCAATAAACCGTCACTTGAGAGGTCGCCATGGAATTACAAATAAACCACACTAATCCCAAATCTAGTAGTTCTGACTCAAATTCCAAACCCCCTAAATATTTTTTGGCTTCCAATGAACTTGCCAGCCTATTCGGAATCTCACCCCAGGCTGCGAGCATGTGGATGAAACATCACAAAATAGACACTTTCCGTTTTACAAATAAATCAGCACTGACTCCGGAGTCGGCGAGGTCATTTTTGGAAAAACGAGGTTATACCTACCCTTCCGAGGATATCGCGTTCTTAGCATTAAAGGGAGGGTCCGGAAAAACGGCGTCAGCCTTTAATCTAGCAGTGAGGCTTAACTCGTACGGTGCTAAAGTTCTCTGCATCGATCTGGACATGCAAGGTAACTTAACTGACGCATTTGGACTGGATTTAGATGAAGCAGACCCTGTTTTCATCGACATTGTTGAGGGTAATGTCAAGATTCATGAAGTTATCAAACACATAAATCCGGGACTGGACCTTATTCCTTCCAGTTTTAATAATTCGGCACTCGACTATGGAGTTACGCAAAAACCTACAAACCTTCAAACCTTTATTAAAGACCTCCTCGCTCCAATAAGGAAACACTACGATTATGTGATTATCGATTGCTCTCCGGCTCTCAATACAATCAACACTAGTGTTGCACTAGGGGCTGACAGAGTGATTATCCCAATCAATCCAGAGAAATTTTCGAAGAAAGGATTAATAAGATCCATTAAAGAATTTGACCGGCTAGATGCAGCATTTAAAACTAAAATTAACTATCAACTCCTTTTTACACTCTACGAAAGTAGAGAGTCGTCTAGTTCAAAATATCTGCTCGATTATGGTGCTGAGTACAGAGACAGAATGCTGTCCACACTTATTCATAGAAGTGCCGAGGTTAAAAACACAATTGACCGTCAGCAATGTATTTTTGATTCAAAGAAAGCGTCGGCCAGGGATGATTTCGACCAACTGACCAGAGAAGTAATGGGCTTATCCAAATTTACCGCTGAGAAGGAAGTCTTAAATGGCTAATCTTGACGAAATGATGCAGAAGGCAAAGCAGAAAGGATTTAGGCGCCCTGACGAGATAGTTAGAGCCAATATCCTAGCCGCAAATGAAGAAGAAAAAAACAAGCAAAATCAACTAGTTAAGAGTCAAATAGTGGGTGATTCGACCACTATGGCTAAAAAAGACATAGTATCTAAAAAGCCCACGGTGGATACTTTAGATACTGTATACAAAAAGGAGACAGTGGTTAATTTAACCACTGTAGACAAATCCACCACTATGGCTAAAAGTACCACAGTGGTTAAAAAGGAGACTGTAGCTAAAATACCCATAGTTAGTGTGTCTCCCAATGATAAACCATCCCCAGCTCAGTTGATGACCGAAAAGGGCGGTTACATGCTAATCACAAACCGCATTGTAGAAACCCTCTACAAGGAAAACTTGGGAGAAAGGAAGTTACGGGTATTGCTGTTTCTGATTAGGCGAACTATCGGATGGAGAGAACAGTCAGTATTTTTATCTGCAAATGATTTAAAATCCGAACTGGGTTACGATAATTCGACCATATGGAAAATTCTTACTCCACTGATTCAAGATGAATACATTCTATCTACGTCAACTGGTGGAGGCAGAACTAACTGCTACAGTCTCAATCCTAAAAAGTTCGGCAAAATCTTGGTAGCTGAGACAGTGGTTAAAACACCCACAGTGGACAAAAAAGACACTGTGTATGATTTAACCGTATCCAATTTGGACACTGTGGTTAAAACACCCACAATAACAGTGGTTAATTCGCCCACTGTTAATAGTGGGCAAAACACCCACAGTACTCCTTATAACAATACAGGTTTAAATACAGAATTAAAGACACCATCTCTCTCTCTCTCTGAAATAGAAAAGTATTTCGACGAAATCTATTTCTCAAAAATAAGAGCCCCAAAAATGGAGAGAGAAGAGAGAAACTCTTTTAGGGACATAATTCAAAGAAACAAAGACTTGACCCTAGAGGAACTCAAAGAGTGTTTTTCACTCGTAGAAGCAGACCATGATTCGAAAGGTAATCCGATAAAATCCAAGTTCCTTTGGATGGCTAAAGGCTTAGATCAAATTCTAATGGAGGCAAAAGACAATCTGTCTTGGAAATCAAAACCTCCTATTGAGGAAACTTTGAGTCCAATTGAGTCCCAAAGTCCGACAGAAAAGCGGAACCCGGATTTTACCCCAGAAGAAAAGCAAGCACGTGAGGCTTTATTACCAGAATTACTGACAAAGAGGTCCAATCTAATTGCATCTGAAAAGGCATTTCTCGAAACCTCGGATGATACGGATTTAACGTACAGAATGACAAATTGTCGGAATGATTTTGAAGAATTTCTTGTTACAAACGAAGCCCTTTTGGCACGCGAAGTCATAAAATATACGACTACCGAACCTTTTAGAATTAAGGAATGGATCGCGGCGATTGAAAAGTACACATTCACCGGTAGTGAAAATACTGCTAATAAGCAGGCCTCTATTTTTAAAATTATTTTAGAGCAACTAGGCAACTGGCACGAAGAAGCAAAAAAACGGAATCATCCGATATTCAAAAAACTAAAAACGGATAAAAAAGAGGGACATGATGAGAAAGAAAACCGATTTTGAAAAACTTATTACTGTTGATCCAGCCCAGTGTGGAGGTCGTCCGTGTATTCGCGGGATGAGAATTCGAGTTTCAGACGTTTTAGATTTATTGGCAGAAGGATTATCTAACCAAGAAGTCATCGAAGAATTGCCTGACTTAACCGAAGAAGATATCCGGGCTTGTTTATCTTATGCGTCAAAAAGGGTAGGGCATTCAACGGTGAAAGTCGCATGATCTTCTGGTTAGATGCGCATCTTTCGCCGAAACTTGCTCCCTGGATTGAAAAACATCTTGGGGTTTCTTGTAAACCTGTTCGGGAACTTAATCTTCAGTTTGCCTCTGATCAAGAAATTTTTAATGCTGCGCGTAAAGTTAAAGCTATTGTAATTTCCAAAGATCGGGACTTTCAAGAAATGGTCTTGCGGATGGGGTCTCCTCCCCAAATTTTGTGGATCACCTGTGGAAATACTTCAACCACACGGATGCAAGCAATTTTAGAAAAAGCCCTTCCGGAGGCGATTAAACTTTTTAACTCTGGCGAAGAACTAGTGGAGATAATAGGTGGTTAAAAGCTCATTCAAACTCGCGAGAATGCTCTGTAATCGATTTTCATCTGACAATTAAGGGCATAGTAAGGCAGTCACAGTTAAAATCGATTGTAGGGATTAATCTAAAATTTTATGTAATAAATCGAACCACGGATCTTTATGGCCTTAATAAAACCATCCGCTATTAGGGGTACCCGCCTCATGAGGCGGGTACCCCATAGAGGCAAAACGCAAATTAGCGAATCTAGCAGTCCAATGAAAGAAATGCCTTTCCACTCCCAGATTACCTAGACTGACTTTCTGCGGGTTAGCAACACGCTAATATTGAATTGGGGAAGGAGCGGGATTCAAAAACGGGGGACATCGACAAGGGGAGAATTCGGAGTTAGGTTGCTATCAAATACAGGTACCAAAGGCGTTTAAATGCCCTAGAATCGATTTTTAGAGCCGAGTCTATAGGTTGGGAGAGGTCTTTAACTTTAAAATCGTTATACGAGTTATTCTAAAGTTTTATGTAATAATTACAAACTTCATGAAAGAAATAAGTGCCATCCTGTAAGTATAGTTTATTATGTTGATATGATTATTTCTTCATTCGCAAAGATAAAATGTCCCTTAGCTATTTTGATTTTAACCAGTTCTTTGGGGTGCGCTAGCAGTCCTTCCACGGGCACGAACTCCACACAAGATCGTAATCCAGCAACTCATAGCGCCAGTTCCGGTAGCGGTAGGCAACAAGAAGGACATTATGACCACCAACATGACCAAGATGCCCCAGAGGGGCCGGTCTTAGGCAAGTGTCACGTCTGCACTGTTGATGACGTGACAGATCAGGATATTACGAACCATAAGGCTTATGCCTGCTCTGAAAACCATTGTATCGACACCCACTGCCTAGCGCATCAAGTCAAATCCCTTGAGATCTTCAATTTAGAGCAGGTGCGTGAATTAAAGAGCATGGGTTTATCTTGTTGTGGTGCAGAAGGTAAATGTCAGCAGCGAATTTCGATGGAAACTATCGAGGCTTTACTTAATCCTGAAGACAAAAAAGCCTTAGATGAAAGACTAACTAAAGTCGAGCAATCTGCATCATCTGCTGCCTCAAGTCAATCTGCTCATACTGAGGTAAGTAAGTTATCTCAGGAGATTGAAGGAGCATTCAATCTTTGCTGTCCTGCAAGTGGGTGCGGAGCGACTTTAGATAAGATCCAAGGCTGCAATGCGGCCACCTGTTCAGATAAAACCTGTGAGGCAACGTTTTGTTACCTTTGCTTAAAGCAAACTGGATCTCTCCTTGGTTTAACCGAAGGTACTGCCGAATACGCTGCTGAAAAAATAAAGGCCCACGACCACGTAAGATTGCATTCGAATGACTATTGGGACAAGCGCCCTGGATTTACAGAGCGCTACCATTGGCAGATCACTCGGAAGAAATTAAAAGAGGTTTTAAAAGGCGTGAGCCCCAAGGAAAGACAGAAAGCTTTAGAAGCTAGAAAAGATTTGCTTGAAGAAAAGTATTTTTGGCCAATGCCTGCAGGTATGGAGACCGAGGCCTGGATTAAGGTCGTCCAGGCCACTCCTGAATCAACCCGAAAATATTATGTCTATGAGAATCATGGCCAGAATCAAAAAAAGGTTCGAGTAGAAAAGACAGAAGCTCTCCATACAAAAGAGAGAAAGATCGAACTTCTTCAAAACGAGTATATTTTCCTAACTCATGAGGGCGATAAAAAAAATGCAGAGTTAGTGAAATTGGCCCTTCAAGACCTGGGTGGGCAAGTACTAGCCTCTCTGGATGTACGCGATGGAGCGCAGCCGTTAAGACAGCAGGTTCAACCCCTTGCCGAGAATGAAAGTTTACACCCTGTGCTGGGTGATGAGCAGGTGCAGGTATTTAGGACTTTAGGAGCAGAGCAATACCGTGTAGGTGATTTGATTTGGAGCTCAGCAGCTCACAAATTCAGAGAGGGCCGAAATGCCTGGGATGCTCCGGATGGTTTGAACTGGGATGCTGCGGGTGGTTTCTGTCGCGGTCTTGGAGATCGAGCACGCTTGCCCACGCGTGAAGAGTACGAGGCTCTCGGTCGTGCGATGGGAAGGCCGAACAATTACGACCCCGACATGATTGCTGATATGCGCGGGAATTACTTTTGGTCGTCGTCTCCTAATGGTAATAATTCCGCCTGGGGATTCAATGGCTGTAGCGGCGGTGTCGAAAACTACGGTCGCGGCTTTCACGGTGCCGTCCGTTGCGTTCGCGGTCGCTGAGCGTGGGGATGGGGTACGGCAACGATTCGTGTAATTAGGCCTATCGGCAACATTGGAGAAAAAAAGGTACCTAAGGAAAGTCGATATGAAGCTCTTTCAGTTGACCTTGTCACTCAACGTGAGCCCATGGACAGTAACCTCCGCACTGAGGTCCGACCGATTTTGAGTTTCCTTGCTATCGCCGAATGATTCATTCCTTGGCGCTTAAGCTTACGAATCTCATTGGTCTTGAGAGCGGCCGTCTTGGGTCTACCAAAGACACGGCCTTGGCTTTTGGCATGGGCGATCCCCGCCTTCACTCGCTCTCGAAGGATATCACGTTCGAACTCGGCAAAGACCGCCAGTAGGCCCGTCATGGCGCGGCCAATGGGTGTGGTGAGATCAAGGGCTTCGGTCAGTGAGATGAATCCCACTCCTAATGTTCCAAGCTCCTTGAGCGTGGTCACAAGATCTACTACTGATCTGCCACACCGATCGAGCTTCCAGACCAAGACCACGTCAATCTCACGTCTACGCGCAGCCTTAAGAATATCTTCGCGCTTAGGGCGCTCCTGGGAGCCTGCTCCTACGTCCTGGACTTCAAGAGCAACCCGCCAACCACGGTCTTTCACATAACGTTTCATCTGGCCAAGTTGCAGTGAAAGTGTTTTCTGGTCGTGAGTGGAAATTCTCGCGTAGAGTCCCACCCTGTTTTTTTGTGATGATATCCGGGTGGCCAAAAACCCTAATTATTGGTCAGTCTAACGAAAGTGAAATAAATCGCTAAAATTTCCGGAAAATTCGACGCCATTTTTTGAGGGGTTTTTGGCCAGGTGACCAAATAATTATTTTACGAAACTCCTGCCAGCCGCGCCAGTGCTAGAAGTCGGAGCTGAATGAAACGAAGACTTCTAACGCGGCAGGCCGATTTGACCCCTAATTACAGAAATCGTTGCCATACCCGAGAATGCCCT
>JBDSKY010000190.1:0-8752 GCA_039916675.1 Bdellovibrionia bacterium | reverse complement strand
GAGCTTGCTTCTCTGATTACCGGCTCATTGCCGTGGGTAGAGAAGATTAGATTTGTAAACTCTGGAACTGAAGCAGTTATGGCAGCACTTCGCTTGGCGCGTGCTGCGACTAAAAGAAACAAAATATTAAAGTTCGAAGGTTGCTATCATGGGCATGTTGATTCCATGCTTGTTAAGGCAGGGTCTGGGCTTGCTGATATGGCGTCCTCCGATAGTGCTGGAGTTTCCGCATCCGTGGCTTCGGAAACCATTGTAGTTCCCCTAAACGATTTGGCCACACTGAAGGCCGTATTTGAACTTCATGGGCATGACATTGCTGCCGTTATTGTAGAGCCTGTTCCTGCCAACAATGGCTTATTGGTGCAGGCAGATGATTTTCTTCCCAAGATGACAGAGTTAGCGCGAGCAGCGGGTAGCTTAGTGATCTTTGATGAAGTGATTACAGGATTCCGCGTAGCATTTGGTGGGATGGCTGAAAAGACAGGAATCCGCCCCGATTTAGTGACCTATGGCAAGATTATCGGAGGCGGCTTTCCGGTCGGCGCATACGGTGGAAGAGCAGATTTAATGGACCTGATTGCTCCCCTGGGACCGGTCTATCAAGCTGGGACTTTGAGTGCCAACCCGGTAGCAATGACGGCAGGAATAACGACACTTTTAAAACTTAAGCGTGACGATCCTTACGGAGAATTGGAAAAGAAAACTTTAGCGCTTGCTGCAGATTTGGAAAATGTAGCCAAAGCCTTAGACTATCCTGTCTCGGTTCAGAGCTATGGTTCCCTCTTTTGGATGCTACTTGGACAGGTCAATACTCCAGATGGAAGAGTTCGAGTTCCTTCGCAGGCACCGGAAACCCACAAGCCCAGGTATTCTAAATTATTTCATTCTTTATTAGGCAAAGGGATCTATCTTGCGCCGAGTGCTTATGAAGTCTCGTTTCTGTCGGTAGCCCATCAAGATGCTCATTTAGCGAGTTATGTAAATGCGATGAAGGAGTCATTGCAGGAAATGGGAGTTGAGTGACCCATCAAGGCTCCCTCCATAAAGCGCCCGGTAGGAAATTTCGCCAACGAATGGGCGGGAAATTCTACATTATGCTTTGTGCTCACCTAACTTGGCTGGGCACTCTTTGCCTTTTAGTAAGCTGGTGGGGTCGCTTAGTTCTTCGGCAGGCTGACCGAATAGCATCTCTAGAAGGATCTTTGGGCCTAGCAGACGCCGTAACTCAAGAGCATTGGCATCGGATTCAGCGGATGCTGTATTGGGAATCGAGTACTTTCTTTGCTCTTCTCTTGGGAAGTTCGGGCCTCCTTTGTTGGCTTTATTGGCGAGATCATGTTCGTGCTCGGGGAGTTCAGGCCTTTTTTGCATCCGTGACTCATGAACTTCGTACTCCTTTGACCGGCATTCGGCTTCAGGCTGAGTCCATCGCAGATCTCATTGATAGTCAGAAAGAAAACCAGAACCTAAAGGGTTGCGATCACCTCACGACCTTATCTCAAAGATTGCTCGAGGATAGTATGCGACTTGAAAGTCAAGTCGATCGTACCTTGGAACTAGCCAGAGTGGAGGGCGGTGGGCCTGTATTTACTCAGCCTTTACAAATCAAACCCTGGCTGGATCGATTTTTAAAAAACTGGTCTCGAGATTACACAGGAAAGATCCAAGTGGAGTCTAAAGCTGAAGACCTTTGGATTCAGGCCGATCCTGCTGCTGTTCAAGTAATTTTTAAGAACCTTTTGGAAAATTCAGTAAAGCATTCCAAAAAGGATAAAGTTCAAGTGACCATTTCAACCCAAAGCAATGGAAAGGGTGTCCTACTCCAGCTGAAAGATAATGGACAAGGTTACCGGGGTGAGGCCAAGTCTCTGGGTAAATTATTTCAAAAAGGTCCTTCTTCTCAAGGCACTGGCGTAGGACTTTATCTAATTCAAGTCTTAATGCAGCGAATGGGCGGAGGAGCCCGATTTGCCTTTAATCCTGGACTCCCAGGATTTGAAGTGCAGCTTTCTTTTAAGGAGGGCCGCAATCATGACTGATCGAGGAACATCTCGCCTTCTTCTCGTAGAAGATGAGAAAAATGTGGGTTCTACTTTGCTGGAAAGACTCAAGGCCGAAGGATTTGACGTAACCTGGGTACCTTCAGCTGGAGAAGCTATGTTCCAAATAGAGAATCAGAATTTTGATCTAGTCCTTCTTGATGTCGGGCTTCCGGATGGATCGGGCTTTGACGTTGGGCGTTTTTTAAGAACAAGGCAACCAGGAGCGGCCTTAATGTTTTTGACAGCCTTTGGAACTCCAGAGGATCGCATTCGGGGGCTGGAGCTTGGAGCGGAAGATTACATCGTGAAGCCATTTCACTTAAAAGAATTGATTCTGCGTGTGCGCAATGGATTAAAAAGAGCGCGCTACATCACAGCTAGGTCAGAAGGTGTATTTGCAACGGCAGTAGTTGGTAAAGCAAAAATTAATTTTCTTCGTTTTGAGGCATTGGTGGACGGTGCAAGCCTGCCAACTTCCTTAACTCACAAGGAGACTGCTCTTTTGAAGCTGATGGTCGAGCGTCGCGGAGCTGTGGTAAGCCGAGATGACATGTTAAATCACGCCTGGTCGGAGGATGAATTTCCAACTCCTAGGACGGTGGATAATTTTATTTTACGTCTCAGACGGCTGGTAGAAAAAAACCCGGAAGAACCCGAAGTCATTAAGAGCGTGAGAGGGATTGGATATCAATTACTATGAGTACATTTAATAAAAATATGAATATAAATACAGAAGTAAAAACCAATGTTATGGGTATGCAGAATTTATTTAGTTCTGCATTAGCCCAGCAAAACTATTCAAGACCACCGGTTTGGTTCATGAGGCAAGCAGGTCGTTATCATGCCCATTACCAGGCTCTTAGACAGAAGTACTCTTTCATGGATATTTGCAAGATCCCGGATGTTGCCTGTGAGGCAACGATGGGGCCTATACGTGATTTCGACTTTGACGCTGCCATTTTATTTTCTGATTTACTTTTCCCTCTGGAGACGATGGGGATGGGGCTTTCTTATTCGGATGCCGGTCCAAAGTTAGCTTGGCACCTGGGTCAGATATCAGATCTGGATAAGTTGAAGGGTGGAGGCCAATTAGTGGAGAGTCTTGCATTTCAAGGCGAGGCTTTAAAATTGATTCGGAAGGAATTGAGTCCTCAGAAAGGTCTTTTGGGCTTCGTTGGCGGACCGCTGACGCTTTTCTGTTATGCAGTCGAAGGCAGTCACAAAGGCGATTTAAGCTCTTCTCGGCGAGGCCTAAAAGATGGCCGTTTTGAAGGATTCTTCGAAAAACTCTTGGACTTGTTGGCGGAGAATATGGCGCTACAAGCTAGGTCGGGAGCGGATGTAGTCGCGGTCTTAGATACCTGCGCCGGTGAATTTGAACCTTCTCTCTTTAAATCCTCTGTAGTTCCTTACTTGGGGATCCTTTTTAAGAAGTTTAAAGAGAAGGCACCTCAGACGCCGATTATTTATTATTCCAAAGGAACGGGTCCAGAGCATTGGAAGAGTTTGGAAGGTTTGCCAATCTCGGGCCTTGGAATCGATTGGCATCATGATATGGCGCAAGTACTTTCCGACTGGAGTGGGAAATATGCAATTCAGGGTAATATTGATCCGATTTGGTTATTTCTTGAATCCTCAGCGCTTGAGAGTCGCCTCAGGAAGGTATTCGGCGCGGTAAAGGCTTTGCCAGCGGAAGCACGTAAAGGGTGGATTTGTGGTCTGGGTCATGGAGTCCTGCCGAAAACTCCGGAGAAGAACGTACGATTATTTTTGACTCTTCAAAAGGAAATTTTTGGAGACCACCTATGATCGCTCCTTCCGACCTTTTAAAAAAATATAATGTTCCTGGCCCCCGTTATACAAGTTATCCCACTGTTCCTTACTGGTCCGACAACCCCACCGAAGCACAATGGATTCAGAGCATTTCGGATGTGCTAGATGAGAGCGAGAAACAGAATGTGGGAGCGGCTCTTTATATTCATATTCCCTATTGCGAAAGTCTCTGCACTTACTGCGGATGCAATACCCGAATTACTCGCAATCATAAAGTGGGTAGTCCCTATGTGGCGACGGTAATCAAGGAATGGGATCTTTATCTTTCTAAGTTAAACTTGATCAAGGGCCGCAAGATTACTCTGAGTGAGATTCATTTAGGGGGTGGAACTCCCACCTTCTTAGCTCCTTCGGAACTTGAGACTTTGATGAAAGGGATTCTTTCAAAGGTCTATGTATCTGACCACGCTGAATTCTCTATTGAGGCAGACCCTCGCGTAACGAAGCGTGAACATTTGGAGGTTTTAGCTAAACTTGGGTTTAAGAGACTCAGCTTAGGTATTCAGGATTTTGATCCCGCCGTTCAAGAGATTGTGCATCGAGTGCAAACGGAGGAGCAAGTCAGAGTAGTGACTGAGGACGCAAGAGAGCTTGGCTACACTGGCATTAATTACGATCTCATTTACTGTTTGCCCCTTCAGACACTTAAAAGTATCGAGACTACTATTCAAGCCATCCAACGATTACGGCCTGATAGGATCGCATTTTACGGATATGCTCATGTCCCCTGGATCAAGCCGGGGCAAAGGCGTTTTACTGAGGCCGACCTTCCGGTAGGTGAAGAGAAGCGCGCCCTCTATGAGCTAGGTCGAAGAATGTTAGAAGAAGTGGGTTATCGCGAAATTGGGATGGATCATTTTGCACTCGAA
Source organism: Bdellovibrionia bacterium (assembly GCA_039916675.1). Lineage (GTDB taxonomy): Bacteria > Bdellovibrionota > UBA1018 > UBA1018 > UBA1018 > JBDSKY01. Next base: position 4,008 of record JBDSKY010000190.1, on the reverse strand, counting down.
ACGGATTCACTTTGGAAGGCTTCACAAGAAGGGAAGCTTCATCGTAATTTCATGGGTTATACCGCAAGACAGGTCGCTCCCTTAATTGGATTAGGAGTATCAGCTATCGGTGATTCCTGGACTGCTTTCGCACAAAATGAAAAACTTGTAGAGACTTATATGGCGCGCGTAGAAAAGGGTGAGATCCCTCTATTTCGTGGTCATGTCCTTAACAGAGAAGATCAGGTGTTGCGGCGGCATATCCTTAATCTGATGACCCGACTGTTAACTTCTTGGGATTCTGATCAACTGAAAGTAGAATACTTGCAAGGGATACGTGAACGTTTAGATGAATTACAGTGTGATGGGTTAGTCGAACTTCAAGGGGATTCCTGCCGGATTTCTGAGGAGGGCCGCCCATTTCTTCGAAATATTTGTATGGCGTTCGACGCAAGGCTTATTAGAAATTCCCCCAAGACAGAGTTATTTAGCCGGACAATCTGAACTAACCGGAGTACTTGGAGAAATAATCAATGTTAGGTAGTCTCGACACAAAAGATCGGGATGTCACGGTAATAGGTGGAGGAATAGCAGGTCTTCTTGCTGCTTATTTTTTAGATCGCGCAGGGTATTCTGTGACTCTTCGAGAGGCCAGTTCTCGTCTGGGCGGACTTATTCAAACTGAAAAAACCCCCTTTGGAATCTCAGAATGGGCGGCACATTCATTATTAGTCACGCCGGAAGTAAAGCGGCTCTGCGATGAGCTCGGGGTTGAGTTGGTATCTATAAATGCCGCATCAATGGCTCGTTATATTCTTAGGCAAGGGGTATTTCGGACCTTTCCGCTTTCCATTCGAGAGGTAATAGGAGCTTTCTTGCGGGCTTATTTCGTTTGGGCTCCCCGACGGCCTGTTCCGAAGAATTTGACAATGAGAGAGTGGAGTAATCGCTTTTTTGGGGCTTCGGTTTCAAAATATCTGGTCACTCCAATGCTTCGCGGAATTTATGGTGCAACTCCGGATGCTATTACGGTGGGAGCGGCTTTCCCTTCCGTTGTGGTTCCTTTAGGACATTCCTTCTTAAGTTTTCAGTTGGCTAAGTTGCTCCGCGGTAAAATAAGACTTTTCAAACGCCCGCCCCGTCCTCAGATAATGGCGCCGCGAAGGGGCATGGAAGATTTTGTAAAAGCTTTGGAAATTAAATTACGCGAGCGGTTGGGTTCACGATTGATTTTGAATGCCCCGGTTACTCGATTACCCCTGGGGCGCAATATAGTTTTAGCCTTGCCTGCCAAGGGTGCGGGAGACTTACTTGCTACCGCTGATCCCGTGCTATCTCAGCTATTAAAGAGAGCCAAATATACTCCACTTGCAGCGGTGACGGTTTTTGTTGAACGTGCAGGATTTGTTAGGAAGTCCCAAAACATGCCCCTTGGAGTTCCTCAAGGAGTGGGTGTTTTAATGCCAGAAGGTGAAGATGCTAATACCCTTGGAATATTATTTAATTCCAGCAGTTTTGTGGGAAGAGTAAATTCCGAGCCTAATTCGCCTTGGGTGTCGCTTACCGCTTTTTTAGGGGGAGAGCAGAAACCAGAGGAATTGAAGTTTTCTGATGAAGTCATCGTAGCGATGATAAAAGAAGATCTGGAGAAGCTGTTTGGCTTTCGCGGAGAAATTTCCGGTTTTCGAATTCGGCGGTGGGAAAATGCTGTGCCTCAATATAATCAATATTTAACAGAGCTTTGGGATGCCGCCCGCCAAGGTTGGTGTTCGCAGGCCGGAAAAATTCTATTTGGAAACTACACAGGGCAAGTCAGCATTCGGGGTATGATCGAATCGGCTAGTAAAATTGCTACGTCTTGGCAACGCGAGTAGCATCCTCTCAAATGTTCTGGCCGCTGAATTGCACAGTTGTCTGGCATGACACGTCGGTCGGATTTGACAAGCATTGCGGCCATGTTGCTTTTAATGTTCTCGGCATTTGAGGGATGTGGGAGAGGTCCTATGCCTGAACCAGTCGCTCCTCCTCCGCCTGAACCTGTAGTACCTTCAGGATTAACTCAAGTTAGAGGGACAGCGCAGTTTGGGAGCCAATGTCCCCTGGGTTTTTATGCGCCCCCTACTAAAGTTCCGCTGGAGCTCTGGACCTGCCCGATTGGCTTGGACCCCGTGGAATTGCTAGAACCTCTCGCTCCTCTCGTTCTTCAGGTCGACTGTAAAAAGAGAATAATGGACCTTCGTGGCACAGATCGGTCGTCTCAAGCATCTACTTGGGAAATAATGCCGGATGGCAGTTTTTATTTCAAAGTAGACGGCGGAATTGCAAAATTGAAAAACGATGGATCAGGACATAAAAACTGCACAATTCCGCTTTTTGCAAATCTCTGGGGCAAAGTCGACTGCGCAGCTCGTGATAAAGCGGTTGTTCAACTTGAAACGGTATGGTGGCTAGGCCCTCAGCCGGAAGAAACTCCTCAGACTTCTCCTTCGCCCCTTCTCTCTCCCTTGCCTTACCCTACCGTTAGTATGACCCCTTCACCTTCTTCATCTCCTTCTGAAATACCTACGCCTTTACCTTCTAGTTCTCCTTCTCCGTCTGCATCTCCGTCGGTTAGGCACTCCTTTTCTGTAGAGCCTGTGTTCGATTCTTCGGTTGCTTCTCCCGCCTCTGGTGGCGGGGGGGCTTCAGTACCGTCTGGCGAATCCACATGCCATGTGCCAGTGGGATGTTTTTTTCATAATAAGACTCAGGTTAATCCGTGCTTATGACGAAATGGAATGCCTATCTTCTTTAGCTACGTGCAACCTGCGTTAAGATGAGTTAAAACCTAGAAATGCCTCGTTCAGATAGCAAAATTCAACTTAAATGGCCTCATTGGTACTACCCTGACGCACCTCTCGGGGCAGCAGTTCGATATGTAGCATCACTTTCGGGATGTTTTAACTGGGTTGGGATTTATATCCTCAAAGACGATTGTTTAGAGTTGGGTCCCTTCCTCGGAGAACCTACTGAACATACTGAAATTCCTGTAGGTTTGGGTATATGCGGAGCGGCAGTAGCTGAAGATCGCGACCTGAATATTCCCCATGTCTCTGAAGCGGAAAATTACCTGGCTTGTAATCTAGAGACGCAATCTGAACTGGTGATTTTGATTCGAGACAAAAAAGGAAAAATTCTGGGTCAGATGGATATTGACAGTCACACACCGGCTGCTTTCGGACCCGAGGAAGAAGAAGCTGTTAAAAAAGTAGCACAAGAACTTGGAACATTGTGTTCGCGGGACGACTTTATAAATTGGAAAGAGAATGAATCCAGAAGTCGAAAAAAATAGTGAAGTTAAGGTTTATTTTTTGGAGGCACTTGAATGAGATCTGCAGAGAAGAAAAAAAAAATTGGCCGGAAATATAAAATTCTACTGGCGCTTACTTCGGTAATTATTGTCCTCGATCAAGTTACTAAATACTTAATTGTAGAGAAGTTTCGTCTAGGCGAGACGTCTCCCATGATTGCAGATTTCTTTAATTTGACATACGTCCAGAACAAAGGAGCAGCTTTTGGCTTGCTTTCACAAGCAGATCCGTCTTTTCGAATCCCTTTCTTTGTTATTATCCCACTTGTCGCGTTGAGCTCGATCGCCTATGTATTTAGAAAGTTGCCCGCAAATAATGTAAAACTTGCGGTCGCCCTTTCTTTGATTATTTCAGGAGCATTTGGGAATTTAATTGACCGAATGAGGCTAGGCTACGTGATTGATTTTCTGGATTTCCACTGGAAGTGGACCTATCATTTCCCTTCTTTTAATGTTGCTGACTCAGCAATTTGTATGGGTGTCGCGTTAGTGATGCTAGACTTGTTTACAGAGGAATCCTCCGCAATCGATAAAAAAGGATCTTACGCAAATGCATCCAATACTCGTTAATCTTGGCCCCCTGCCTATTCATACTTATGGTTTTATGATCGCAGTCGGATTTTTGTCTACGGTCGCGGTAGTTAAACGTCTTGCGATTCGTTCTAAGCTAGATGTAGACC
>JBDSKY010000189.1:0-3923 GCA_039916675.1 Bdellovibrionia bacterium | reverse complement strand
TCCGATGAAACTAAGATTCGCTCCCTACGAAACGAAGAAATCAATCAACTGCGAATGGTTTTGGGCCGGAGAGAAGGTAAAAATCGTCGTGCGGATCTTTATTTTCGATTAGCGGAGATCTACTTAGAGGCCTATCATACCGAATTTCTTTTAGAAGGAAGAGCTCACGAAAAAAGGCTTGAAAAAGGAATACCTGACAAATTCATCGATCGAACCCATTCTCGGCCTTACATTAGTGCCGGAATAAAGGCCTGCCAGGAAGTAATCGGTTTTAGAATACCTTTTGAGAAGCTCGATCAGGTCTACTACTTTCTGGCATTTTATTACGGAGAATTAGACGATCGTAAGCAGAGCGCGGCCTATTATCAACATCTGGCTAAAACTTATCCTAACAGCGTTTTTGCGGGCGTGGCCAATAAAGAACTTGGCGATTATTACTATAGTCAGTCGCAATTCCAGCCAGCGGCCGGTCATTTTGAAATAGCCCTGCGTAAAATTGATCCGGACAATACCCCGCCGGTCCTTCATAAATTAGCTTGGTGTTATTATCGAATGAAAGGCTACGATCGAGCCATATCTACCATGAAGGATGCCATCGCAAAGGCGATGCAGGTAAAGAAATATGGACCAATGAAGGATGAAGCCCTCCGCGATATGGCGACTCTCATGACGGAAAGAGGTCGTGTAGAAGAAGCGATTCAGTACTTTCAATCTGTCGCTGGGGATGAAAAATTTTTTCCAGGAATTTTAGAAAAATTGGGCCGTCAGTATGAACGAAACGTAGAGTCTGACAAGGCTATTCATGTCTATGAATCTCTCCTTAAAACTCATCCTGACACCGAGGCCGCGTTTCGTGTAATGGTCAAGCTGGTGGAGCTTGATATTAAAACTGGACGCTTCATGGAGGCCTTACAAAGACTCCGTGCAGTTCCACCTCAAACTGGGGGCGATCAGGAAACTCAAGTAGCTGCGCAGAACCTCAAAGTCCTCATTCGTAAGACAGGGACCGAACACCATCAGCTTTACCGAAAGAAGAACTCTAGCAAGGATCTGGAAATCGCAGAAGCCTATTACATTGCATACAGTGAGCATTATTTGAAAAAGGAAGATGCCCACCAGGAACTTCCGGAAATCCAAATGTACCTGGCAGAAGTGAAACGAGATCTGAAAAAATTTCGTGAGGCCACCGAACTTTACCGTGTAATTCTTAAGTCGGGCGACAAGCGTTACGCGAAAGAAGCTGGGGCTCTCTGGAGAGACAGTTTGATTGAAGTGATGAAAAAAGAGCCTGCTAGAGCAGGGGCAGTCGCTCCCTCAGGAATTGAAAAAGAATTCATAGAGGCTTCCGATCTTTTGCAGAAAAATCTGAGCGAGACAGCGGATGGTCAAAAGCAAGTTAAGGAAATGGCATTGAGAAGTACTCTGGTTTTAGCAGGCTATTCTCAAACCAAGCCAGAGGCTGTCACACGAATCAAAGAGATACTTTCTAAATGGCCTAGTTCGCCGCAAGCCTTAACTGCGGCTCAACTTTTGTTACAAATGGAGCTTGAGCAACCGGGAAATCAGAAAAATTCTGTAAGTCCTGAACTATTGAGCTTAGTAAAAGAATTGAATGCAAACACCGAGCTCATGACCGCAGATCGCAACACTCAAAAAGGGAAGTTAGCGGCTGCCCTCGAGCAACAGTATACGAAAGTAAAAGTAGGTCGGATCGGGCAGTTTGAAAAAGAAAAAGATTATCTATCTGCGGCCAAGGAATATGAGGTCATAGCGGGAGAAATTCCCCAAAGAGATTTGGCTGAAAAAGCTTACGGGAACGCGATGTCTTCCTATCTAAAATTAGAAGAAGCAGGAGAGGGAATCCTCCATCTTGCAACTATTTGGAGAACTCGATTTCCAGGAAGTACTTCAGCAAATGAATCCCTAAGAACAGCGGCCACAAACGCTCTTATCCGTGGCAAGTTTGATTTATCCGCAAAACTCTTTGAAAAGTTGGGAGTAGACTTTCAAAGTGCAGAATCTTTGGAAGCCGCTGCCCGCGTGAATGAAGCAGCTGGAAATTCTCTAGAAGCGCAGCGTATCTGGCTTAAGTTTTTAGACACCTACAGAAATTCAAATCAGAGATGGGCTGTGGCCTTGTCACTTGCTCAATCTCAAGATCGAGCTCACTTGGACGCCGAGGCTAGCCGATCCTTCAAGTACTGTGCGGCCGGACCAGAAGCCTTTTTCGCCGAGTGCAATTCGAGACTCGCAGATCTTTATATGAAGAATAAGGATGTTCAGCAGGCCAAGACCCTCTATCGAACGGTGGCCGGAGTTGCACCTAGTTCGGCGCCAAATTCGAATAACGGAAAGCTTTCTGGAAAATCCAAAGGGAAAGCATCCAAAGGAAAACTTCCACTGAAGTCGGAAGGATTATCCCGAGGTAAACTCGTGTCCTCTCCTTTCGTCGGGTATGCGCGTTTCAAAATTGCTGACCTCATGCAAAGCGAAGCCACTTTTGAGCCAATGAGACTGCCAGAAGCGCAACTTCAAAAAGGTTTAGGACAGCGTCTGAATTTCTTAGAGCCTCTGAGTAAGGCCTACCAATCCGTAGTTGAGGTCGGGGGCCCCTGGGCGATTGCTGCTCTAGATAAATTGGCTACCTGGGCTTATCAATTTGCGGATGATGTAGATGCCATCGCACCGCCCCCGAATGCAAAACCCGCTTCTATCGAAAAATTCCATAAAGATTTAGCCTCTGTCAGTCAGCCCCTGAGGGAGAAAGCAAGATCCACTTGGAACGACGCTTATGTAAAAGCAACTCAGGTAGACCTTTTCAGTCCCGCGCTACCCTCAGTGGCAGATCATTTAGCTGACTTTGGTATGACTGTACCCGGACGGGCCCAGGGACCTAGAGGTAAGCTTCAGCTCGCTGGAATGGCCCCTGAGCTTGAAAACTCCGCTAAGACGGAAGCTTTATTGGCTGGAGTTCGAGATCGCCTGATGAAAAACGTTCAAGACCCGGTGGCTTGGACCGATTACGGGAATCTCATGTGGGGAAAAGGAAAGCCCCTGATGGCCAGAATGTTTTATGAGAGGGCTCTAGCGCTCAATCCCAAAAGCACGGTAGCTCTGAACAATATGGGAGTCATAAAAATTCAAAGTGAAGGCGAAGAAGATTGGGTCGCAGTAAGTGAAGGTGCAAGATTCTTCAGTCAGGCACTTCAGTTCGACGACTTTTATGCACCCGCAAAAATGAATTTAGCCACTCTCATGAATTATTACCGGATGTTTCCTCGGGCCAAAGCCTTGTGGGAACAGGTATTAGTTCGAAGTTCATTGGTGGATGCCAATGACGGCGCTGGCGTAGCCACACAAGGAATGGGAAACACCAATGAGTCCCTTTCCTATTTAAAGAAGGCTTCCGATATGGGGGCACCTTCCAGACGGTTTACTTGGGTCTACCAGGAAGCTGCGCGAGCCTCCTTGAAGAAAAAAGACGGCGCGAATGACTGTCTTTCAATCTTGGATCGACTGGACCTTGCTTCTTTAGAGGGCTTTGAAAAATACTCAGTAGAATATTTGAAAGGCAGATGTGAGATATGGAAAAAGTTGAACTAGAAGCAAAATCGGAGCTTGACCCTCTTTATCGATTGGCGATGAAGATCTTGATTATAGCCATAATAGGGGCGCTTTCTTTTGTCGCAGGTTTAGGTGTTTCAAAATTGGCTCATGCCGCCCAACCAGCAGGAGCGAAACAGCCTCGGGTTATCTATCCGACTAAAACCTCTTTGGATTTTGAAGGAGCCGCTATTGAGGGTGAGCTTCGAAACCCCGGCGAATTCTATTTTCAGCATCGTCCGGAAGAAAAAATGAATTCACTGGTTAAACGTCGTAGGAATTTTCATCGGGAACTCCTGAGGGATGCCGTACTTAGTAAG
>JBDSKY010000188.1:0-3887 GCA_039916675.1 Bdellovibrionia bacterium | reverse complement strand
TATCGGATCAAGGGACAGCTACCGTAATCGAAAAGTGGGCTAACAATGACGTATCAGCCATTGACCTTATAGAATTACAAAAAGACGAAGGACCTTCTCATACGTCCTCTGCAATCCTTTCTCAGACGTCCCAACCCAAGTCTGCAGTCTGGAAGTTTTATGAAAAAGGGGAAAAAGGCGGCGTTCTTCAATGGTCGCATGCCGAAATTTCTTTGACTCAAGATAGAAACCAGATCCGTTTTATACACCGAAGAGACACAAGCCGAAATCCATATCTGTCGGACGATGTCTTCTTGAGAGCTGCGGTTTTGGAAAAAACCCTGTAAGCAATGCCTGCGCGGGAGAAAATCAATTTGATCAAATCGGTTTCTGGAGTAAAGTTTGGATTATGAAAATACTCATCTTAAACGCTGCAATTCTGTTTCTATCTTTAAATTTGATCGGCTGCGCTAGCATGGCGCGTCAAAATAAAGAACTAAGTGAGGTTTCATCTGGATTGATTGGCTGTTTACCTAGAGACATCGTGATTACGGATTACGAAAACTCAAAAATAGAAACGTGGAGGGCGGCATGCAGCGCTTCTAATTTTATTTGTAATAGAAAAAAAGGTACCACGACCAAAAATTATATGACCGACGACGTCATCAATTGCGCTCCTGAAAAACCAGCGATTTAAGAGGGAGAAAGCCGCCGCCCTCCCCCTCTATTTTGATAACAGATTCTTAGGTAAATTGGAAATTCATGACTTATAGATTTTGAGTTTCTTCAGGTTTGATAAGAATATCGACTCTACGATTTTGGGCTCTACCTGCTATGGTCTTATCTGAAGCTAAGGGCTTCTGATAGCCATATCCAACGGCCTTGATATCGGCCGCCTTAATATTTACATTTGAAATCAGGTATTCTCTTACTGCCAGAGCTCTATCCAAAGATAATTTAATATTTGATTTTTTATCTCCAAGAGAATCTGTATAGCCTTCGACTACGATTGTGCTCTTTCCAAATCCTTGAATTACTTTTTGTACTTTCGCAAGAAGAGGAAAACTAGAGCCTCTTAGGGCAGCTTGGGATGTGGGAAACTCCAATCCTCTCAGACGAATCTTCAGGACTCCATCTTGCTTATAAACCTCGGCCTCATTTTTAGTGAAGACTCCTTGCGCACCTTCAAAGACACGATTAATTGCTTGCTCAGCTTCCAAATTCCTATTTTGAGATTTAAGTGCCGAAATTTTTTCTACTTCAGTCGACAATTCTGTTTGCTTAATTTGCAACTGATTCTGTCCATCAATGACCTGGTCCTGTCCTTTCTCTAATTTTAGCGCAAGTTCTTCAGGGGAAACTTTCTCACTCATCTTCGCTGCCCGAGTAATTTTCAGCACATGATTAGCATTGGCCAAAGCCTCGTTTGAGCGCAAGGTCAGCTTTTCAGTATCGTGTCGATTGGCAATAATAAAAGCATCCACATCAGTAATAGTCTTCTCTGCAATAGCTAAACTCTGTGGAGCATACCCCTTTGCACCTTCCGTCAACGCCTGGTGGACTGTGTCTCTTGCCTGTCCAAGGTAATTCTGTTTTATGGCCTTTAACTCAAGTGCCAGATACTCTTCCTGGAGCTTTGCCCGGTTCTTAGCGGTAGACTTCAGCTCGTTTCTTTCCAGTTCAGTAGTGACGCTTCGTAAATGTCGGTCGGCATCGCGAAATTCGCCCGCGGCAATGATAGCGGCTCCAACTCCTATTGCCCTCTGACGAGCTGATACTACTTCTTCCATATAGGTATCCGACAATTTTGCTACCCCGTAGGACCGCTCTAAGTAATGGCGCCCTACTGCGACTTCATGGAGGGTATCTTTTGAGTCCTTCTTATCTTTTAGGCTCCTTTTGGCAGCCTCTAAATAATTTTCAGCCTCCTTGTAGTTAGTCGGAGAAAGTACATTGACCTGTTTTGCATAGGCAGTGTGCAAATCTGTGTCTAGACTTTTAATCTCTTCCGTAGGGCTTGCCGTATTTGCAATCTCCTGAACCAATGGACCATTGCTGCATGCGGCCACGCCGATTACCAAAGGGATAAAAACAAATAGTGGATTTCTGTTTAAGATTATAACTTTTTTCATGTTTGAAGACTCCCAAGTAGATTTTTAAACTCGTATCGAATTACACCTCCTACATTCCTACATGAATGGATCGAATCTTTCCTCTTATTATTTATTTTACAGCCACATTGTAAAAAGATACCCTCTGATAAGGATTTTTTTCAATTCATTGAATTTCCCATACTTCAGTTGAATGAAAGGCTAAATGAGTCAACTTACCTCTTTGATACATTTTTTTAGGAACAAACCGAGCAATCACAATACAGAAAAACTCATCAAATTAGCCGATCGGAAAATTAACGCAGCGGCATTGCTGCTTGCCTCAACACTTTTTCTTTTAATAGTTATTCCATACTCTCTCAATGAATATTCACTTCGTCTACGCGACCGGGAAAGCGACATCTTAGCACCCTTTGAACGCTCAATAGAACAAATAGAACGAGCCCTAATTGACATTGATAACGACCAACTTAATTATTTTATAGATCAGAAAAAAGAGAATCTTCTCAATTTTCAAATTTATCAAAACATCCTCACTACCGAACTTAAGCAGGCCCTAAAATATACAAACGACATTGGAGAGAATGCTGCGGACCTGACCAATTCTCTGCTTGCCAAAGTACAGCTCTGGACCGTCAATTATGCCCATCCACTTCACCAAGAAGCTCTTCGCGGCGATATTTCGCTTCCTCGACTAAATTCATTACTAAAATCAGGCAGAATTACATTAGACTCAGCGCGTCGTTCTATAGAGCAGATTCGGACTACATTGGCCCGAAAAAGAAATACGACACATCTCAGAATTGCTAAATTAACCCGCTGGTCCCTTTTAGGAACAGTTATTCTTGGATTCTTATCACTATTTGCAAATGCCTATCTTTTTAGATTTTCTCGACATACCGCAAATTTATACCGCCGCGCATTCAAAAATTATCAAACATCCACAGGAAAGGCCTCCCAGCTTGAATCTCAGCTCAGTTTCTCACAAGCCCTACTTAAAAATACTCCACTTGGAATTGCAGTAATTGAAACTAGAGATTTAACCGTAAAATACGGAAACCATGCTTTTGAAAGACTCCCCTTCTTAAAGTCTTTAGATGTTCTCCACCAGTCTTTAAAAGAGAGCCTAAATGATGGACCAGCTACTCGGCAATTTCTGAATACGATAGAAAAAACCGACTGCAGCTTAAAACAGGTTCAGCTCATTTCGAATGTTGAATATAATTCCCCTGGTTCGATGCCTTCATTCTGGAATTTTCGTGCGGTCCCCTTTGGTGAAAAAGAGGGCGCCACGGCAGAACATTTGCTTCTAATTTGGGACGACATTTCAGTTGAAAAAGCAATCACAGAACAAATAAAGAATGAACGCCAAGAAGCATCTCACAGGGAATTTGAACTTCAAGTTATCTTGGATCACATGGATGATGGGGTGATAGTTGTAAATGCCCAAAACGAAATGACCCTGATTAATAGCCAGGCTCGCCTCTTGTTAAATATCCCGAAAGACCTCAGACTTCCCCAACCAGTTTCTGCATTTCCAAAGGAAGTGATTCAGGCCATGAGTGTCGACGAATGGCCTAAGCCTATTGAAAAAGATTCATCCGTGCAGTTTGAGAAAAAAGAAAGCCGGATATCCTTCTACCCTGCATCCGGAAGATTGCTAGAAATGATCACCACTCCAAGTCGGGATGATTCCTTCAATCTAGTTAGTGTTGTTGCGGTTCTCCATGATATTACAGCACATAAGAAAGCTGAAAAAGAAAAGGATGAATTTCTATCTGTAGCTAGTCATGAACT
>JBDSKY010000187.1:0-6054 GCA_039916675.1 Bdellovibrionia bacterium | reverse complement strand
TCTAAAAGCTCCGGGTTTTAACCCGGTGTAGTTTACTCGAGTCTCAAATAGCAGCTGGTCAATCAGTCGATCTTCCTCAGGAGTACGATTGCCTTTTGTTTTAGCATGAATGAGTTCGAGCAACTCTATGTTTTGAAGCGCAAGTTCTAAATCGATTTTCGTTTCCCCGCCCTGAGGAGAAGGCATCATTCCCAACCCCATAAAAGCAGCTGATGCTATCGATAGAAAAAAAGTGGTCAAGTCGATCTTAGGCGGTTTGTTCGTATTTTCCATAAGCCCCTTTGATTTACCCCTCGCAAAAGGGATAGTCAAATACTGCTGTGATTGGAAGGTGATTTTCGGGATGTGTTAAAACTGCAGCCCGCTAGAAATGCATGATGGAGAGGCAAGCAGTCCCATGATTCAGCCTCTTTCCAAAAAGAGGGATAAGACGCCCCATCTTTTGGACAGCTGAAGAATAAGTATTCTCCGTCCCCGTACGTTTTTTTAGAATAGAAAAAGTACGAGGTGACGTCCCGGCATAGAGGAAAAACTGTACAATTGGAAAGAGAATTAGGAAAACAAGGGTGGAAAATGGCCCTAGCTCAGTTTTCTCACTCTTAGTAGGCGTCTGGCCGATAAAAACCAACTTTGACCAAGCGCTTGGAATGAGACCGAATACTCCAACCGCAAAAACTGAGCTTAGGCTTTGAAATAATAAAGTGCGCTCTTTTAAACGCGCTAAACACATTTTCATCACTTCCCTAAGCTCCATGTCATTCAAGAGTGCTACCATTCCCTGACTCATCAGAATCGAACCACGACCCCCTATCTGTCTTACAACCAGGGCATTAGGATAAGAATCTGAATAGATCAGGATGCGAGGAGACAAAGAGCCGGCTCCTTCTAAAACAAGATTTAAGGTTTGTTCCAGTCCTTCTGGAATCCGAGAATGAGCACCATAAATTTGCGAGATGGTTTTTTCGGATGTCATCGCTACACTCGCGATGATTAATAGAGAAAATATTAATCCTATGAAAGCTCCGCTACTTTCCGAGATAGCGAACCCCAACAACACAGGTAGAAACGAAACTACCACAATTAGACTAAGTAATCTTAGCAGCATCTTTAATGAATACATTTCAACCAGATTACATCTCAGCTCAGAGAGAAGCTATGGGGATATTATTTTTCCCAAGCAATCATCATCCTTAGCTCAATGACCTTAACGGCCATTTCACAAAGATAGCTCGCCATATCCACGTCTTCGGGGCTAAAATTTGGTTGTCCCGCCCGATTCAAAAGCTCCAAGACTCCATAGGCTTTATCCCGAATTATAAGAGGCACTGCTATCATATTTGACGTTTCAAAGCCTACGGCGTCACCTATCGCCTTGAGATGGACTTTATTTTCTTCCGCATTATCCACGATAACTGGTCTGCGAGAATTCAATGCTTGTCCGGCAATTCCCTTGCCCAGGGGGAAGACAAATCCATTCAGGACGTCTGAAGCCCGCCCTGCAGAGCACCTAAAGAAGAGTGAATTTTTCTCGCTATCGACTTCCAGGACAGAAGCAGCCTCACTAGGAATCGCATTCATTATGGCCAATAGAATATCTGTAATTAGCTCGGTGAAGGAACAATTACGCACAGCGCTATTTACAAAAGTCTCTAACGCGGTTAATTTTATTTGTGCAGTATTTGAGGATCCAAAAAAAAGTCCTCCGGTGAACAGGCCTTCTCCGCCACTTTCCGGAGACCGAGAACTACCTTCCTTAGAAGGCAAATTCATGGAAATCTCATCTAAACTTTTAAGATCTAAATCGTCCTCATGAGACACAGATTGGCCGCTCCCTTGTATATTTATCGGTCTTATGCGAAAACTACTTTAATGGTATTTTCGCCCTAAATCGCTATTTTTACACTTCTGCAAGGGAAAAATACGAAGTGAAATTAAATACTTATTGTGATTTTATGACTAAATCAGTTTTGGCTTCAAAAATTTTAGGAACTTTGATGGGACTCACCGTTATGGGGCCAATTCTCACCTGCTGTTCAGGAATAGGCATTGGTCTTGGAACGAATGTACCGAGCGACGTAAGCCCAACTAATTTACCTATGGCTCAAGGTTTTTTTACTGGCCAAAATGGAAAAACAGTAACAGGCAACGCACTAGTTTTTAGCACTGGGCTTCCGAACTTTATACTTAGACTTGAGGGAATCACGACTCCTGCAGAATTGGGCCTTCAAATTCAGCTAGTAGGCTCGGATGGCCAGACCAATTTCGCCCTCAGGGCCTACGGTGGGAACCAAAATTATACTTTTACCAGTGCCAACCCAGGCGTAGTTTTTTCCAGGGTTTATATCCATTCAACTTTAACTAACATGCCTTATGGCACCGCAATCCTAAAATAATATTACGGCAACGAGAGTTCATTCTTGAATTCGACGAGTTCCTTAATATTACGAACATCGGATATATACCATTTACCGTCTACTAACGTCATCTGGCAAAGTTTCTTGTCTGTAACTTTACTCTCTCGACTCTGTCCGTTTTTATTCTTTCCATGATCAAAAAAGCTCAGCTCATAGGTAATCTGCACTTCATGAGCCGAAATATCCTTCGCTTCACGAAAGGACAACTTGATAAATTCCCTCTTTGAATCCACAAAAGCCGCACGGAATTGATCTTCGCTCCAGCTGGCTAAGCGTGCTTTAACGTCCCCGGTCATATAAGAAGCCAGCTCGGTTCGATCCTCGACTCCTTTTACGGCAAAGCTCTTGGAAATGTATGCAGTCAAAACTCCCTTGGGATCAGTGGCATCCAACTTCGATGATTTGGTGCAAGCAAATTGGCTTGCTGAGAATAAAATGAGAAAAACCGAAATAACTTTAAACATAACCTTCTCCCCTCAAAAGTTCGACGAAATCCCCAATATCCTTACTCAAATCATCCGTTGCACCTAAAAACTGAATTCCTGCACCTGTTCCTTGATTTAGAGAAAGAATGGGCGCCCCCTGACATTCTACCTGACGATCTCGAAAATAAAAAATCATCTCGAGCCTTCGTTTCGCCAAGAGGGAGGGCAAAAGTGCTAAGTGTTTACTGTCCTTGTTTGGACAAAACAAAAAAGCCCCGTCTTGATCCAACCGGCATACGTCCAAATCCACCGTTTTCTCCAATCGACACTTCAAGCCGGGAATCGATTTTGGCATCCCCTGATACCAGGGTAACCCAGGATCAAAAAACGAACGACCCATTTCATATTTTAAGGACATCAGTAGAACTACAAAAAATAAAAATAGTAATAACGTAAAAAACCCCAATTGAGGGTATCCGATGTGAAAAGTCATCCAGATGCTAGCTAGGATCCAGAGGCTCACAAGAGCCGAACATATACTTAACGCCCATTTTTTGCCTGACATGATCCAAACCATTAAAGGGACGGAAATCAGGGCAAACGTCAGCGCCCAATAACCAATATTGCGATAAGGCAAATTCCAAACCGGGGCCCGGGCTACAATTGCCACTTCCAAACTGATTAAGGGGACAGATACCATTAGGCCAAGCGTCGCAAGTTTTAGACGCGTAGGAATTGAAAGAACTACCATCCCCCCATTTTTAATGGAATTCATGAACTTGTCAACGCAAGCAGAAAAGTCGTAAGGTAGTTTATCTATGAAGAACCGGAAAAATGAGAAAACCAGGAAAAATAAAGCTCTCAAAATCTTAGGTGTGATGACCGGCACCTCTTGCGATGGAATTGATTTGGCCTGCATCGACATCGATCAACTTGGCTGGTCTCCACTTTGGAGCTCATCCGCCCCTTATCCTGCGTCTCTGAGAAAGAGAGTCCTGGAGTTTCAAATACCCGCATCCTCTCATACAAGCCAATCATGGTTAGAACTGCATCGCGATTTAGGGCGATGGTATGCAAGTGCGATTCAAAAAAGCATTTCAAAACATAGAGAACTCCCTGACGTAGTCGCAAACCACGGTCAGACGGTTGCTCATTTCCCAAAGGATGGCACTACTCTTCAATTAGGGGATGGAAGCCGAATCGCCACCGCCACGGGACTGACGGTTGTTAACCATTTCAGAGAGGGTGATATGGCGGCAGGAGGGCAAGGTGCCCCTCTGGTCCCTCTCTTTCATCAAATGATAGCGCAAATGCTACCCGAGCGGATCAATTCAAAATCGGGAGTCGCAATCCATAATATGGGAGGAATTAGTAATCTTAGTTATTTTGGACCTAACGGGAAGGTGCTTGCATTCGACACTGGCCCAGCAAATATTTGGATCGACGCAGCGGTTGAACAGGCCACCCAAGGCAAGCAGCGGTTCGATTCAGAAGGCAGGTTGGCACAACAGGGAGTTTCGGACACGAAGGCAGTGGCTAGAGTTTTAAAGCATCCTTTTTTTTCCAAGCTTCCTCCAAAGTCTACTGGACGGGATCAGTTTCCTTTTGAGTATTTTAAATCCAAAACTCGGAGTCACGGCAACGATTTAGTTGCCACCGCGACTGCCGTTACGGTTGAATCCATAGTACAAGCGTATAAACGCTGGATCTTAAAAGCTGGATTCCCCCTTCAGAAAATCTATATCTGCGGCGGAGGAGCCAAAAATCTGACTCTTCTTAAAGGAATTGAAGAAGGATTGAAAGAATTCAGAAGCATCAAGGTTTCTACATTGGCCGAGGTGGGGTTAGACGTTCAAACTATTGAACCGTTAGCTTTCGCATTTTTCGGTTATTTGTCGCTCCTTGGAAATCCTCTAGGAGGCACTTGGACGGGAGCAAAATCATTTGGTCCTCCAGGACAAATTATACCGGGTCAAAACTGGACAGAAATTTTGCGTAAAATTCAGCTTTGAATTTTAAGAGGAATCATATCTCTACCCATTTACCACCGAACCCTATGCCTCGGTTGTATTCTTTGCCTTCTACGCAAGGTCCGTAAAGTACGGCTTTGGGCCCTAAAGTCTGTGGCGCAGTTATCTGTTGATTTGCGTTCCAGTAGCAGGGTTGGGCCCATTTGGACCAATCACCAACGACTGAATTCCGTGAGGTCCAAATGCCCTCGGAGAGCCTCAAATTATTCTGTACGGCCCGGGCTACTACTCTCTCATTCCAATGCGAGGAGGAGCCGGAATTCACTCGGCCATTCCTCTGCTCCATCATTTCAATCACGGTAAGATGCGTTTTCAACCACAGCTTAGGATCTCCCATATCAAACCACGGTCCTTGGCTGACAGACACCCCGGCCCGATTTGTACTTATCGCCGGTCTCAAAACCGACTCTACAAAATCTGATGGCACTCCCTCCGGTACTGCCGAGAGCGCTTCTGGTTCAAGGATCGCAGCTCCAATGAAATAAGGACGCCCCTCAACTAATTCTCCCAAACTCGTAATTAATCCCTTTGCAGAGTCGAAATGAATCTCTCGATACTTCGCACCTGGCGGACCGGACAAAAACACAGTCAAAGTAAGAACCACTCCAAACTTCTCACGCAAACGTTGATGACAAGCAGCCAACTCGCTCCAGTTCACGTCACAAAGCACATCGGCATTAACGAGATAAAATGGATTACTTCCAAAAATACTAACGGCTTTCTTTATTCCCCCTGCGCTGCCGAGCAGCTGCCGGGACTCATCACTAATCATTAGCCGCGAAGACCCGTGGTCCAATGCTGCCATTCCCTCACTAACTTGAGTCCCCTGATGATGAACATTGACGACAAGCTGTTCTACTTCCGCATAAACGAGCGAATCGACGGCATACTGAGCAATCGGAACTCCCATCACCGGAAGTAAAGCTTTCGTCTGAAAGTTTGTAAATGGGCTTAACCGAGTTCCGAGTCCTGCGGCCATAACCATTGCGCGCTTGATGGGGGATTTCAATATTTTCTCCTGAGCCATTTAGGAAGGGTCAAAAATAATAGTAATGAAACAAGGTCTCTCTTAGCTTCGAAAATTCTGGATACCGCAAAAGAACTCGCCGAATATTCTCAAAGGTATTTCCAATATATTTCAAGTAACCGGGATCACCCCGTTTGTTCATGAATGAAGCAAAACTG
>JBDSKY010000186.1:0-3922 GCA_039916675.1 Bdellovibrionia bacterium | reverse complement strand
TAGGCGCGTTTTAATTCAAGGAGCGGGGCTGTCATTAGAACCGTGTCGCCGAGAGATCTGAGTTTAATAGCTAGGATCTTCAGAGGTGCCATTTTTTTAACGTACGCAAAGCAGAGGAGAAAAAATAGACTAAATATAAAAAAATCCCCGGGTGCTGAAATCAACACCCGGGGATTCGAGTCAAACGAAATTATTCAGCGTGAGCTGGTGCTGCAGGAGCTGCTGCGCCGTCAGCTGTAGCAGAAGTATCGGTTGTTTGAGTGGTTTTAGTATGCTTTTCTTTTTTGTTCTTTTTCTTAGTTGCTTTGTGTTCAACAGTCTTTGTTGTTGTTGCAGCGTCAGAAGTTGCAGACTCACCTTCGTGAGCGAAAGCAACGGTGGAGAAAGCGATAACAGTCATCAATGTAAGTGCGATTTTCTTCATAAATACTCCTTAAGTGGAATCGATCATTTTTTTACTCAGTG
The DNA here is from genome assembly GCA_039916675.1 of Bdellovibrionia bacterium. Classification (GTDB taxonomy): domain Bacteria; phylum Bdellovibrionota; class UBA1018; order UBA1018; family UBA1018; genus JBDSKY01. The sequence goes on along the minus strand of JBDSKY010000186.1, from coordinate 3,457 downwards.
CTTAATGCACTTTGTAGAGTTATGTTTAGGTGAAGCCGAGGCATGCAGGCAAGAGGAAAATGAAAAAATATTCGATGTTGAAAGTTGATACAGTGTTGCGATTCGCGGCATTCTATCTGGATTCATTATATCCAATAAGTTGAATTCCGTTAAAAACGGGATTCAAATTTATAGATATGTCGAATATCGATATGCGGAAACCGAACGTGCTTGAGTTTCATGGCTGCTAGTTGCAGTATGAGCTTGGTTTGCCGACTTTTATCCTGAAATCTCACCTTTTTTACTTCGCCGAGAATGAATGATTTCATTTCAGCAGGATGAAAAACGAAGCCTTTCGAAAATTCATAGCCACCTTTAAATGGAATAATTCTCGCTTCAAAAATATCGCCTCGAGCAAAACCGCGATTAATTTCTGAATCAATAATCGTATAAGATTTATTCGAAAATAAATCGAGAATTACGACTCCTTTTTTATTCCAAGTAAGAAGCTTCAGCTTAAAAATAGAATTCACGGTTGAGCAAAAGTCGCGATAGATGTTCAGTTCTTCGCTTGTAAAACGGTCTTTGTTTTTTCTGAAAAAGTATTTAATAGGAGGTAAATCAACCCCGGGAAGATCTCGATCAAAGATATACCAGTCCATAAATATGCACATACGCTGTTCAAATTCAGCGTCGTCTTCGTAAACTATTCCGGCTTTATCGAAGTATTCCTGTTTGGCATTATAAACCTCGCGGTAATATTCGCCAGTAGTAAAGTCCTCGATGATGGGTTCAAGATATTTTTGATACATAGTTTTTCATATTATCGATGAATCTATGAAAAAGTATCACGGAATCATGGGGGCCGGGACAAGATTCGGGATGGTATTGTACCGAAAAAGCCGATTTGCCTTTGACCACTAATCCCTCAACTGTTTTATCATTGAGGTTCATGTGAGTCACTTCAAGGGTCGAAGGGAGAGAGGTACCATCAACCGCATAACCATGATTATGAGAGCTGATTTCAACTTTTTTGGAATCTAGCTCCAATACCGGCTGATTGCCCCCTCTGTGGCCAAATTTCAGTTTATAGGTCTGGGCTCCCATTGCCAGGGCGAGAATTTGATGTCCCATACAGACGCCGAATACTGGAACCTGACCTACAAGTTCACGAACGGTCTCAGTCGCGTAGGGAGCCGCTGTTGGATCCCCGGGACCGTTAGATAGAAAGACTCCGTGTGGTTTGCGTTTTAGGATTTCCTTTGCTGAGGTATTTGCCGGAAGAACTTCTACTTCGCAATTCAGTTTTTCCAGGTTTCGAAGCAAGTTCCACTTGATGCCAAAGTCGAGAGCTACGACCCGATAGGTGGGGGTTTTGGGTTTTGTCCAATGATAGGGTTCCCTGGTTGTAACTTCCGCAATCATATCTCGTCCTTCGAAAAGTGGAAGTTCGGAAAGGAGAGATTCTCCCAGGCGCTTTTCAGAAGCAGGTAGGATGACTCCTCGGATTACCCCTTTGGATCTTAAATGACGGGTAAGTGCTCGAGTATCCACCCCTAGAATACCGGGAATTTTATTTGCTTTCAGATAGTCCGCTAGGTTTCCAGCGGATCTCCAGTTGGATGGGTGGTCACAATTATCATGGACTATGAATCCAGAGCACCAAGGATGGGCACTTTCAGGGTCTTGAGAGTTGACTCCGGTATTTCCTATATGGGGGACTGTCATACAGACAATTTGGCCATAGTAGGAAGGATCGGTCAAAATTTCCTGGTACCCGGTCATTGAAGTGTTAAAAACGACTTCTCCGTAGCCAAAGTCCCTTTTAGACGCTGATTTTTTAATGGATTCAGCGGAGACAGGGGCACCGAATAAAAATCCTGGAAACTCTTTGCCGTCTTCTAAAAGTAGAAGGCCTTCTTGTAAATCTTTCATAGGAGTGCCTCTTTCAATCTTGAATCTTCGGTTTTATAAACTATTTTTCCACCTACAATAGTTGCTGCCACTTTACCTTTGAACTTCCAACCAAAAAACGGAGAATTATGACTCTTGGAAACAATCATAGATTCCGTCAAAGTCCACTCCGCGTTTGGATCAACCAGCGTAACGTCAGCGTCCCGCCCTATTGCCAGAGAGCCATGAGGGAGGTTTAAAAGCCGAGCAGGATTTATAGTCATAGTTGCAACCCAATGGGACGGGGAGATAATCCCTTGATGAACCAATCCCAAGGTTAAGGGGGCAGCTGTCTGAAGCCCTATAATCCCGTTTGCTGCTTTGGCAAATTCTAGGTTTTTGTCTACAGGTCCATGGGGCGCATGATCGGTCGCGATAACTGTTACCAGATCTTCAGCCACGGCTTTTCGTAAAGCTTCCAGATCGCTTTGAGTTCTCAAAGGGGGCGCCATCTTAAACGAAGTATCTCGCCCTCTTACGTTCTCCTCGGAGAGAAAGAGATGGTGAGGACAGGCTTCTGCAGTAACGGGCAGTCCGTCTTGTCGTGCTCGGCGAAGATGCTCAATGGCAACTGCAGTAGAAATATGAGCAATATGTACCGGAGCTCCAGTCATTCGACAAAGAGCGATTTCCCTGGCAACCATGATCTCTTCTGCTGCCGGGGGATTTCCGTGCAAGCCTAAGTCAGTAGATACACGCCCTTCGTTCATGACTCCTTGATTAACAAGAGTAGGATCTTCCGCGTGACTGATCACAGGGATGCCATGGTCTTTCGCGATCTCCATGGCCTTTCTCATAATTTGAGAATTGACGACCGGCATCCCATCATCGCTGATGGCGCAAATTCCTTCTTTAACCATTCCTGAGATATCGGAAAGTTCAAGACCTTTAAGTCCGACAGTTACGGCGCCGATTGGAAAAACTCGGCAAGGTGCAAGTGCTTTTGCTTTGTCTTTAATAAACTTTGTAGTTTGAACATTATCGTTTACCGGCTGGGTATTGGCCATACAGGCAACCGAGGTAAAGCCCCCGGCTACTGCCGCTTTTGCACCGGTTTCAATTGTCTCTTTGTATTCAAAACCCGGCTCTCGGAGATGGACGTGGATATCAATTAAACCAGGAAGGACCCACATTCCATTCGCGTCGATTATGGAAGAATGAAGTCTGCCGTCAGAATTTAAATCTTTTGATTCAGGAATTTTGCCAGGAGAGTCCATAGCAGTGATTTTTCCATTTTCAATCAAGAGATCGCTGATCGCGTCAAAGCTCTGCGATGGATCGATGATTCTACCATTTTTGATTAATATTCTAGTTTGATCGGCCATTTTTACTCCTTTAACTTAATGCTTAACTAAATACGGCGGAACATTCGATCCCAGCGAAATTTGGGAAGCCAGCTTGACTTGCCCTCTTCAATGGACAGCCAGATCCAGCGGGCTTTCCCTTTAATTGAACTGCGGGGAATTATTCCCCAACCTTTTCGTTTCAAAGCCCCTTGTTGAAGATCAAGCGTGTTTTGTTGCGA
>JBDSKY010000185.1:0-4573 GCA_039916675.1 Bdellovibrionia bacterium | reverse complement strand
CCTGGACAGCCCACCTGGTTTTTCCTTACTTGACATTCTTTGATTAAGCCTACTAAGGTTATTCTTCGCTTTGTATTTATTAACTGTAGTCAAGGGGGAGAATTAATCATGAAAAATTTGCACTATGTTGCTCTTATTGCAGGAATGGTATTTAATGTTCAAGCTTTCGCCAAAACACCTGGCGCCGTAAAATCATTTTCTTTGGTCGATGCTGATACTTCAGAAGTTATTGAAGAATATAAGAATATCGAAGAAGGAATGGCAATTGACCTCGGTCAAGTAAGCGCGAAAAACCTAAGCATTAAAGCAAACACCAAGGGAAAAGTAAAAAGTGTTCAGTTTGGAATGGATTCCAGTTACACATATCTCGCCGGTAAGAAGCCTTTCTATCTGTGTGGCGGAGACGTGACCCCTTGCACAAACCTTTCTGTTGGATTTCATCAATTGTCAGGTACACCATTTACCGAAATCAACGGTGGCGGTGTTAAAGGAAATCTGACTGTACTTAATTTTTCAATTATTAATTCTGGACCGGGGACAATGCCGTTACCAACTCCAACTCCTGAGCTTTAATTATTTTAATTCTTTTTTTGGAGATCTCCATCTAATCCTATGAGCAGGGTTGGATGGAGATTTTTGTTTCAACCTTCGGAATAGCTTTTCAGACATTCCAGCAAGCAAGTAGCCAACCTTTGAATTAATTTGTGAGCTTTCTTAGTAAGGTCTCTTGCTTCACTAACTTCGCCATTTTCTGTCTGAAGATTCCATCAATGTAGAATACTTGTGGAAATCGAGAATCTTTGTCTTTGTAACCAATAAATTTTTTGCTATCCGGAAAAAATTTTATAAATTGAAACTTGTCAGAAAATAGCTTCTTGCCAGTATTCATGTCGTAAAATGCTGTTCGTCTCTGCCCCATTACGCCAGATAAATAACTCGCCACAACTTTCGTCTGGTCGGGGGATATTTCCACGCTGTCTACTTTGTGTGGAATAGACACTGATAATATTCTTCTTCTTTTAGTTGCGATATCGAGTACGGCAACTACAGACCTCGTATCGTAAGGGGTGTATAAAACAAAAACCTTTGAGCCGTCAGTCGAAAGGTGAGTTTCTTTGACTGGGTGGGGATGCATTTCTTTAGTGCTGTCAAAAAGTTTTTGTCCCGTGTTTACTGCAAATACATCCTTACCTATTAGTACCTTCCTATTGTCCAAAGAAAAGGAATATAAAGGATTTTCTTCAACAGTTTTTGTAAATAATTCTTGGCCAGTGTGAGAATCCCACATCCGGACATCACCCCGGGTATTTACGCTGATGAATTTAGAATCATCAGGTGAAAAATCACCCTGTTTAGTTCCCCTGAAATTTAAATTCAGAATCACCTGACCAGATTTTACGTCGATGACATTCCATCCGCCTGGTACGCCTACGGCGACTCGAGAACCGTCCGATGATAATCTCGGCAACGAGTCTGTCGCGAGATCAAATTTATAAGGCTTTCGTGTCTTTGTATTCCAGAGTCTTGCCACAAATGGTAGTTGCTGATAAAGACTCTGGGGGGCAAGAATTCCGTTCTCTATATACCAGTGTCTCGATTCGGATGGTGCGGGGACAAGGGTAACAAGCCTTTTTCCATTGCTGGAAATTGACGCAGCGATGAAAGGCTGATCGATGAACTCCAAGCGTCTCTCATACAAGGTATCTGTATTCATTACGTGCAGAGAATTATCATCGGTTTGACGGAGCATCTTCAAACCATCTTGGAAGAAACGCAAATGTCTAGAATCCCCGCTAAAGAATGAGGGGGAAAAATTTTGGATTTCCTTCTTCTTTTTTTGATCAAGCTCGACAGAGGTCAGATCAATATCTATTACAAAGCGAAGTCTGCTATCATTCAGGCATCTGATGATCTCGGATCTTGAAATGTATCGAGAGGTGAATTTTGCTTTTGTCGGCCCGATAAAAGCGGGCAGGCATTGAAGCTGTTCAAAAGAATTAATCTGTAAGGTTTCTATACACCTGTGTATACCGGCGGGATGAGTGTTGAATTCATTCTGATTCATCGCAAAAGCATTCGGTGCGATAAGCATAGCGCTTGTGATTGTTGACAAGATAAAATTACTTTTCATAACTACTTTCCCTTTTGAAAGCATCTGGATGCTTCAAGACAGTCCTAGCGCTTAACAATTGTTTTAGGAAGGTATATGTTAATGCTATAATATATTTACGTAGTCAACTATAAAGTTTGAAATTGGTGGCGGTATGTTAAGGGAAATCCGATATTTTAAATTAATTTAATAGACACAACTTTGTCGCTGACTAACGAGGTAGTGCAAATCGAGAAATTAGTTCAGAGTTCTTTGCTACGTTTCTTAAGAAGATAGACGCCCTCCCGTCAAAATACACGGGGATCCATTTGGGGTCGGAGATGACGTTAATTTGCCTCATGTCGCGCACAATTAACTCGCCTGATTTAATATAACTATTTAATATTATTGGTTTTAAAAAAGTAACGTTGACTTTGTTGATAACTAAGTTAATATTAATAGGTGACCGAAGAGGAAGAGAGAGTAAGAATCTTAAGGGATTTGGAAGCAGGCAACTTTGTTGTTCCTTCTGGTGGTCATGGTTATCAAAGAATGCGAGTTCGAGGGGTTCAGGTAAATGACATTAAAAATGCTGCTAGAAAGTATTTCGACTGCTTTAGGCAAGCAAACGGAAATTGGAAAGTTGCTGGTCCAGATTTGGATGGAGAAGATCTTACAATAGTGTGTGTTTACGATGGAGAAACAATAATCGTAACTGTATTTTAAAGTAGGTGTGATTTTTATGAAAAAAGATATAAAAGGCTATGCAGGTTTAGAATACATAACTCTTTCTGTACCCGTTAGGCAGACTAAGCATGGAGAGGTAATAGATGCGAAGCTTGAAAGCATTGAAAGAGCTATAGCAGAGAAAATCATCTTAGAGCATGTTCCCGTCCGTGGAGGAGAGGTTAAATTTCTTAGAAAACTTTTAGGCATGTCTCTCAACGATTTTGGCTCGAAATTTGGATTAACCTCCACAGGCGTTTTAAAATGGGAGAAAGAGCCTCAGAAATATATCGGCAGGATGAACGAACTTGGAGTCAGAATGCTGGTCATTGAACTGCTGAGAATTCAAGGGGCGGCGACTGGTTTTTCTGACTTAGTGCAAGACCGGCCAGCGCCGATACATTTAACGGTTAAAGTGGCTTAGAGGTTCCAAGTTTCTTAGCGAGTAAGTCGTGTGGTCGCAATTTTCGGACACCTGCGCGAAGGTTTGGTTTTCTCATCTCCGTGGCCACAATTTGGACATAAAGCCATTCTAAAACGCAAAAACCCGGATTCAGTATTGCTACTAAATCCGGGTTCTTGTTGAGTATTAAATTGGTAGCGGGGACAGGATTTGAACCTGTGACCTTTGGGTTATGAGAACCATCGATAATTTTGGCCGGGTCTTGTGGTGCTTGTGGTCCTTTCATTTTAACAACTTACATCGTATGGATTTGATGTCAATCTTGTCATTCTTGCCGTGATTGCGTGTTGGTTGGACACAAAGTGGACACAGTTTGACTCTATATCAAAAATGATATACTATCGTTGTTAGACATGTGGAAAGTTACTGAAACAAAACAGGCGGCGAAAGAGATTGCCAAATTACCAAAAAGGATCTCACTCATCTATCGCGTACTCGTTGAGGATCTGGAACGTGAAGGTTCATTCCCGCATGGTTGGGAAGTGAGGCCATTAGTCGGGCGACCAGAAATTCGGATCAAGCTGAATCGGGAATATCGGGTTTTAATTTTGGTGGTGGAGCCGAATTTGATTGTTATCAAGGTGGCGCACCGTAAGGAGGTTTACGAATGACTGCATCAGCTATTTTGAAAAAGGTTCGCGAGGCGTATCCGGAAGTTTTTAAGGAACTTCCAAAACCGAAGCTTAAGCTTGTTGAGAGCGCGATTCTCTATGCGTCAAAACTATCGGGCACTGATGACTTGCTGTCCGAGTCTGAGCATCAAGTACTCATGAAAGAGATTACGGGTAAAGTCGATTTAACCTCCGGTAATCGTCTGAAAGCTTACCGCATGCGCGAAGACTTGTCCCAGAGCGATCTGGCCAAACGGTGCAAGATTCCACAAGCCAATATTTCGGCGATGGAAGCTGGGCGGCGCCCAATTGGAGTCCAGACAGCTAAAAAGCTCGCAAAGGCGCTTGGATGCGATTATCGGCAGCTTGTATGAGTTCATGCCAGATCAGGAAAAGGGTGACCGACTTTAGAATCGATGGTTCGTCATTGTAAGCGAGTGGTCTATGGGATGGAGGACCGGAAGTCACGAAAGTGAGTAATGCAAGGGGGACCTGCTGCAGGAAGATCAGGACGGTCATTGCTGGCCAACAGAGGAACAATGGGGATGCTTACCGTTCGTACTTCGGTATCGTGGGATCATCATGAAGAAAAATAGAACACATGAAAGAATGCTCAGTAAGCATGTTGAATACTTAGATTCCACCTTGTTCTTTGGTTCCGCAATTGGCCATGAAGCTTTTGAT
>JBDSKY010000184.1:0-5070 GCA_039916675.1 Bdellovibrionia bacterium | reverse complement strand
TGAGGAACCCGGCTCTCAGTGCAGAGGCCCGTCCGTTGTGTTCTTCGTACTGTAGAATTCGAATTTCTTTCTTCCCTTGGGCAGCTAGCAAAAGAGTTTGATAAGTGGGGTGAAGCAAACTGATTCGGTCGCCATAAACTATGAGTATGATTTCAAAACTGGATTGGGAGCCCTTAGGTTCCTGGGATTTGAGCAAATCGTAGGTTTCTGTAATAATTTTGGAGGTCAGGTCTTTGTCCAACAGAAGAGAAGCATTCAAAGGAATGGGGAGCAAAAGTGAAGCTCGAAGTTCTCGGTGAATGAGAGGAAGGGGCAAGCTCGCCCAAGGTCCCAGCTGTTTTCTCATTGGACTGATGGCTTCAAGTGCCGAACGAACAAAAGCTGCAAGACCAGTTGCGGGAACGGATTCCGTCCAAGCTAGGCGGAAGATTTCTATCGCTAGAAGAATTGTGGCTAAGAATGGAAGTGAATGGATCTGAAAACCAAAAAACAAGGTGTCGCCTATAATGTCCTTGCCTGCGAGAGAGAGCGTAAGAATTCCGAAACCCAGAGCAATCAGTGACATCGCATGGGTCTGTCGAATTCCTGGCGCTATTCCTCTCCGGGAATTTCGAGCAAAGCCGGCCAAGATTAAAGCCACTGGAATTGCCAAAGGAGTTAATGAATATTTGAAAGTCTCAGGCATTAACCAGAGGTAGGCGAAGATTCCTGTCGAGTAGAAGAGGCCTCGACCAAAGTAGGAGCGCGGTCTTCGAGACAACCAAAAAATAAGAATTCCGCCACATACAAAAAAAGCGAGGAAGAGGTAAATGGATTGAGCCGTTTGCGGTGTTATCCACCCGCTGTTCATAGACCGCAGTAGGAAGCTTTTGAGTGATTGGCTCCCATAATGAGAGGCATCGTAATATTGGCTGTCTTTCAATACAATTTCTGTCCAGCTTCGCCAAAGGTCGCGAATCAAAGACCATGATCCTAGAAATAAGGAAGACGTTAACCCACACACACCTATTACCGACAAGGTGGCCAGGATTCCCTTTTGCTTTTCTTTGAAACGCGAAGAAGCAAAGACTCCAAATAGAAAACCGGGCCCAATTTTAAATAAGGTAGGAATTAAAAGTCCAATGCTAAAGAGGATCGGCAGACGAACTACCCATGCATAGAGCCCTACAGTAAAACCTAAAAACATTAGACTCGAAACTTGCCCAATTGTGAAAGTGTCTAAACAGAATCTTAAAACAAATAGAAAGGAGATGCAGGTGATCAAGAGGGAGGGTGATTTTGTTTTTAAGGTTTTCTTCGGCGCTTGAAAGGTACTTAGTGTTAGATAAATGAAATAAAACCCCAGTCCAAAACAACTAAACTGCAAAAAATACCAAGCTAATTGAGCGGCTGGAAGTCCTAATTCGGCAAAGGGTCGAAAAAATGGGAGGAAGATTGGGGAATATCGAAAGGGGGAAGCCCCGTCCCTAAGACTATAGATCTGGCTCCAATCACCGAGCTTCATACGTAAGGCAGCACGATAGTAAACTGAGAAATCCGTGTAGTCTGTCTTTTCGGCGACCTTTACAGCATAAAGTGGGAGAGTAATGAGAGCGAGTAAAAAACTGATTCCGATCGTCGCTTGAGTAGAGAGGCGTTGAAAGCGATTGAAACGCGTATGGTTTTTCACGGTGGAAATCCTCTCTTCGGATTAAGGTTTCGTACAGATAAAAAGGATATCCGCAAAAACAACACTACTGCAATGTTTCCACGTGACTGTAAAGCCGGTTTTTTCCAGAAGTTCACACCATGCCTGTTTGGAACGGAAGTAAAGGTTTTTTTCCTCTGCTTGAGTGAAGGAGGTGCGAGTTGCGAGCTTCTCATACAGCCGATTCCAAGAGGAGATCATTCCGGAATTAGGTTCAACCTCGCGTACAAGGAGGATGCCTCCGGTTCCAAGAGCTTCGAATGCTTGTTTTAAGGTTTTCTCTTGAGCGTCAGAGTTAAAATAGTGCAACACGTCAATCATTGCTATCCCGGCATAGGGGGTTGGTGTTGTTGGAAAATCATTAAACCCTCCTTGCTTCAGGTGAATCTGGGGGAGGTCATCTGTAGCTTTCGAACCTAGCCGAATTCTCTCGACGTCATGGTCGAGCCCGAAAACTTGACGATCACTGTTTTGTAAAACAGCCGCAAGAGCAAACAAACCATGTCCACACCCTAGATCCAAAATATTTCCGCGTTTAGGCAAGTGGGCAGTCATGCGCGAATAAGGGGTTAAACACCACCTTGCCAAAAGAAAAAGGCGTGTGGAGAGGGAAGCACCCGAATAACGGGCAAGAACACTTCTTGATGTCTGTCGTGTTTGCCTGCCATATGCACCCATTTTATTTCTCCATTTAATTCGAATTAACCAATGGGCAACTAAGAGACATTCTCTTAAAACGCGCACCGTACTTTTTTCACTATTTAAAAACAGAGTCACTGGAATATCAGTTTGCCGAAAGCCCCCTCCGTGAGCTGTAAGAAAAATTTCCAGGTCATAAAGAAATCCTGGGCAACTTTGCCGAGTGAAAGCTTCTAGTGCCAAAGGTCGTGATAAAGCTTTGATACCGGCTTGAGTATCGGTTGTGGTGATAGGCAGGAGGAGCCTCGCCAATCGATTAAAACTCATTCCCAGGCGGTGTCTGCCATAGCTAAGGGGAAGTAAACTTACTGGAACCCAAAAGTGGCTGTTAGGAAGTCGACGATTGCCAGTGACTAGACCATAGCCTTCTTCAAGTTTCAAAGCAGCGGTCTCAAAAAAATTTAAGTCATACGGCAGATCTGCATCTGTTAGAAAAATCCATTTTCCTCGTGAGAAGCTAAAGCCAGTTCGAATAGCAGCACCCTTGCCGGGAGGGGAGGTGTGAGTGTGGACTCGAACTGCCGGGAACCTGGTGGAGAGTTCTAGAGCAGTTTGAATTGATAAATCCGATGTATCACCGGGAGAGGGGTTGGGGACTAAAATAATCTCATAGGAATTTAAAAAACGAGTACTTAAGAATGCATCAGCTTCCCGAACTGTCTGTTCCAAAGAATGCGTGGAATTTCTGGCCGGAATAATCAGACTTACATCCAAGCTTCCATCTAAGTTTCCAGGCGGAGATGGTTGAAAGCTGAGAGGGGGAAGCGGGATCATTTCTTTAAGTAGTGAAGCAGGCATAAACCTCATTTAATTTTTCCAGGATGAATTCGGCTTCAAAGTTGCTGTGTAAACCCAATCCGCAGGCCGGGGTAAAAAAGGAAGACTGCAAAACAAGGTGGAGGGTAGCGGAGTCCAGGTGTTCTACCAAGACTGCTAAAGTCTGATCAGTGATATTGCGGCTGTCCAAGGAGGGGAGGCTCGATGGCCGTCCGGTCGGAATAATTCCGAAGGAGAATATCCCGCCTTTTTCAAGGTAGGTTTTTATTGCTTCGCCTTGTAAGCTGATTAGCGCGGACTTCAGGGACAAAGCAGTATCGATGGATAGGATATCCAAGCCTAGCTCCAACACAGATTCCCATACAGTGTTGCTACAGCAATGAAGTCCGACAATGGCTCCTTCTCTGCGCAAGGTTTGAATTACGAGTTTTAGTTCCTGTAAGGCTAACACGTGTCTCGGGTGTTTCAGATTTAAAAGGTAAAACCCAGGCTCGTCCAAATAGAGGATGGGTTGGATCCCAGAGGAGATCATTCGCCGGGTCATGGCGAGGGATTTAGCGAGGATGAGCTGAAAAATTTGAGTTGTGAGATTCGGGTCTTTTTCGAAATCTTTGGGAGAATTCTTAACGGTGAGGACCCATTGCCCAGTTAAAGGCCCCATGATCTGAATTTTGGCGATCTTTAAGTTTCTTTCCTCTAATTCCCAAAGGAAAGGTTTCCAGCAACTCGAAGCAATTGCAGACGGCTCGAAGCTGTGGAACGCTTCTGGATTTTCGATATCGTCAAATGCCTTCTTCAGCTTTATTTCCAAAATATGAGATTGAGCTTTCCAAGTATTGAGGTCAAGACAGACTCCTCCGCTTTCTTGGTCGTCTTGCAGGAGTAATCCTGGAAGTCCTTCTAAAGCTTGTGCAATCATAAATTCTGAAGGGTTCCGAATGGGAATCTGTGGAAGAAAAGGCACACCAAATTTAAAAGAATATTCTAAAGCCGTATCAATATTATGGTGGGGTAAGCTTCCAATGGCTGTAGTTCTTCGGGCAATGACTTTAGTCCAGTCTGGGTTCCTATTGCCGATTGCTTTCATTTGAATCTCCTTCCACACTTGTTTGGCCTACTGAAAAGTAGGAAGCTGCGGGATGGTGAAAAACGATCGCAGACACGGTGGCTTCAGGATCCATCATGAAGCCGTCCGTGAGTTGAACGCCAATTTCGCTCGGTTGAATCAATTTCCATAATAAACTCTGATCCTCAAGCTGGGGACAGGCAGGGTAACCGAAGGAATAGCGTTTACCCCTGTATTTTGCTTGGAATCTGTCCATCATCGAAGTTTCTGGCGCATCCGGAAAACCCCAGGTTTTACGCAGTTGCGAATGGATCATTTCGGCATAAGCTTCGGCGGATTCCAGAGCGAGGGCCTGCACAATGTGGGATTTCAGGTAATCGCCTTTGTTTTTTAAATATTCTGCCATTTGCCTTACGCCTTTTCCCACGGATACGATAAAAATTCCTACTGTATCCCGTATCAAAACTTCGGAGGGACTCTCAGGTAAGGTATAGTCTGCCAGGCAGAGCCCTTCCAGCTTTTTCTGCCTCGGAAAATCAAAGGTGATTAAAGGCTGATGGCCTTCTTTAGGATAAAAATGAAGTAGGTTACCCTGACTTGAGGCGCGGAAGAATTGAAAAATGGCAGAGGGCTGCATGATCTCAGTGCCCCTGTATTCGTCCTTGACCTCTTGCACGGCGTCCCAAATTTTTACTGCCTTAGGGTCTTTGCTTTCGAGCTCCTGACGCGCTGATGCATTGTTGGCAGCTTTTTCGAGTAGTCTCACGCTGCCCCCTCGGATCCCAAGGTGACGGCCATAGAGCATCAAGGGATTGAGATAGCTCCAAATCTGATCAATTGG
>JBDSKY010000183.1:0-4502 GCA_039916675.1 Bdellovibrionia bacterium | reverse complement strand
GTGATCAATGTGGGTCTAAACTTACTCAAAGAGATGACGATAGAGTCGAAGTAGTTAGAAAACGACTCCAAGTTTATCACGAGCAGACGGAGCCTGTAGTGGGCTTTTATGAGCGGCAATCTAAATTGAAGAGTTTGGATGCTGCCGAATCTGCAATTCAGGTTTCTAAAGCCTTGTCGGACATTTTAGGGTAGGAAGAGCGAAGTATGATTACTCTAAAATCTGAGCGTGAATTAGTTTTAATGCGTAAAGCATGCCGTGCTACCGCACAGATCCTCCATGAAATGACAGAAATGGCTAGGCCTGGTATGTCTACGGGTGAGTTGGATCGGTATGCGGAGTCTCGTTGTAAGGATTTGAAAGTGAAGCCTGCATTTAAGGGCTATCATGGCTTTCCAGCCACTGTTTGCATTTCGGTCAATGATGAGGTAGTTCATGGCATCCCTTCTTTGAAGCGTATCCTTAACGATGGAGACATTGTAGGGTTAGATTTCGGAGTAAGTGTTGACGGATGGTTTGGCGATTCAGCTAAAACCGTTGTTATTGGCAAATGTGCTCCAGAGGTTCGGCAATTGGTAGATGTAACTGCCGAAAGCCTAAATCAGGGTATCCAGGAGTGTAGAGAAGGCAACCGAGTTTTCGATATTGGGCACGCTGTACAGAATTATGTTGAAAAATATGGTTACGGCGTGGTAAGGGAATTCGTTGGTCATGGAATAGGTAGAGCACTTCATGAAGAGCCACAGGTGCCGAATTACGGACCTAAGGGCAAAGGAGTCCTGCTCAAAGTTGGTATGGTGCTAGCGATTGAACCCATGATCAATGCTGGTAGTCATGAAGTAAAAGTCCTCAAGGATGGTTGGACAGCAGTTACGGTGGATCATTCTCTTTCGGCGCATTTTGAGCACACGGTTGCGATAACTGCGAATGGCCCAGAGATATTGACTGTAATTTCGTAAGTTTCGGTTGTTGACGTATTTAAGTTGGATGGAGATTTTATGAAGGTTCGTGCATCAGTAAAAAAGATTTGTGATAAGTGCAAAGTGATTCGGCGTAAGGGCGTGGTTCGTGTGATTTGTGAAAATCCACGTCACAAACAAAGGCAGGGTTAGGCTTTAACAGTAGTAGTTGAAAGGAAGGTAGCGCGTGGCTCGTATCGCGGGAGTTGATCTCCCACGCAATAAGCGGATGGAAGTAGCTCTCACTTATATATTTGGAGTGGGACGCCCAATGGCGAAGAAGATTTTAACGGAAGCGGACATTGATCTGAGTAAAAAATCAGATTTATTGACAGAAGCTGAAGTTGCAAAGATTCGTGAAATCATTGATCGAACTCTTCGAGTTGAAGGCGATCTGCGCCGCGAAGTGAGTTTAAGCATTAAGCGCCTAGTTGATCTAGGATGCAATCGTGGTGTGCGACACCGTAAGGGTCTGCCTGTCAGAGGCCAAAGAACCCATTCTAACGCACGTACTCGTAAGGGTCCAGCTGTGGCTATTGCGGGCAAGAAGTCTGTAAAGGCGATGAAGTAGGGTAAATATGTCTGACCAAAAAGTAGAAAATAAAGTTGAGAAAAAAGAAGCTTCAGGAGCTCCCGTATTGGAAGCTGTGAAGCGAGTTAAAAAAGGAAAGAAAAACATTTCTTCTGGGAATGTTTATATTCTTTCTTCCTTTAATAACACAATTGTAACTATTACGGATAGTATGGGCAATGCCATCTGTTGGTCCAGTGCAGGCGGAAAGGGCTTTCGTGGTTCACGAAAGAATACCCCATTCGCAGCACAGGTAGCAGCGGAAGATGCAGCTAGAAAAGCTGTTGAAAATGGTATGCGTCATGTTCAAGTATTTGTAAGCGGTCCGGGTGCTGGTCGGGAATCAGCGTTGCGGGCTTTGGCATCAGTAGGATTGCGTGTCAGTTTTATTGAAGACGTCACTCCAATCCCTCACAATGGATGCCGTCCCCCGAAACGGAGAAGGGTCTAAGTTATGGCTCGTTGTATAGGTTCAGTTTGTCGGCTTTGTCGCCGTGAAAATCAAAAGCTTTTCTTGAAAGGAGATCGTTGTTACACGGACAAATGTTCGTTCGAGCGACGCGGTTATCCACCAGGACAGCACGGTCAGGGACGTATTAAGTTCTCAGAGTATGGTTTACAGCTTCGTGAGAAGCAGAAGATCAAGAGAATTTACGGTCTGATGGAAAGTCAGTTCCGAAGTGTATTTGAGAAGGCCGAGCGCACTAAAGGTGTTACCGGTTCAAACCTTCTTTCTATGCTTGAACGTCGTTTGGACAATGTGGCTTATCGTACTGGATTTGCAAATTCCAGAACTGAAGCAAGACATTTGGTCAGACACGGTCACTTCTCTGTGAATGGAAAAAAAGTCAATATTCCTTCCTACCTAGTAGACAAGGGAGATTTGGTTGAAGTCCGCGAGAAGAGCAAAACTATTGCTCGTATTGGCGGAGCTCTTGAAGCAGTGCGTAGACGTGAAATTCCACAATGGTTGGAATTGGATTCAGCTAATATGAAATCTCGTGTCAGGGACCTTCCTGTAAGAGACGATGTTACTGCTCCAATGCAAGAACGTTTGGTTGTTGAACTTTATTCTAAATAATACTTGAATACTCCCCGCATGGCTGATCTGCAGCGGCAGACTGCGAGGGGATGACAGGAGAGAAAATATGTTGGAAAAAAATTGGCGCGATTTAATTAAGCCTAAGGCCTTGGATGTAGATAAGGAATCCCTAACCACCGGTTACGGAAAGTTTATTGCAAAACCCCTCGAAAGAGGATTTGGATTAACTTTGGGAAATTCTCTACGAAGAGTGTTGTTGTCCTCACTTCAGGGTGCGGCAGTAACTGCGGTTAAGGTGGACGGAGTCGTCCATGAATTTTCATCACTGCCAGATGTTAAAGAAGACGTTGCCGAAATCATTTTGAACTTGAAAGAAGTTCGATTTCGTCTGCACGGTGTTGAAACAAGCACTGTTCTTATTGACAAGACTGGTCCTTGTGAAGTGAAAGCTTCTGACATAATTGTCTCCGAACAAGTTCAAGTATTGAACCCCGACCAAGTTATTGCGACTTTGGGCGAAGGTGGACGTCTCAGATCAGAAATTCAAGTTGCTCGCGGCCGTGGATATCGTCCAGCCGAAGCGAACAAGGCCGATGATTTGCCTGTAGGTTGGATTCCAATCGACAGCTTTTTCTCTCCTATTCGTCGAGTAAATTATACAGTTACTCAGAGTCGCGTTGGACAGAGAACTGACTATGATAAATTGACTTTGGAAGTCTGGACCGATGGATCTGTTGAACCAGAAGATGCAGTGTCTTTAGGTTCCAAGATTCTTAAAGATCAATTGTCTGTGTTTTTAAATTTTGAAGAAGAGCCAGAACCAGTCGCACAAGCGAAGGAAGAAGGCAGCTCACAATTTAATCCTAATCTTTATCGATCAGTTGAAGAACTTGAACTTTCTGTACGATCTGCAAATTGTCTACAGAACGCAAATATCAAGCATATTTACGAACTAGTTCAGAAAACTGAGTCTGAAATGCTGAAGACTAAAAACTTCGGACGTAAGTCTTTGAATGAAATTAAAGACATTCTCGGTGAAATGGGCTTGAGCTTAGGAATGAAATTGGACGGCTTTGTCGCTCCAAGTCAACCTCCAAAGCCAGCTGATTCGGATGTGGATGAAAGTCGCATGGCGAATGACCGTAAAAAGTCAGACGAGTTTGATGAAGTTAGTGAAGATATTGAGGATTAATCAGAGTTTAGGAGTTTTTTATGAAGCATAATGTAGACGGCCGTAAGTTCGGTCGTAATACTTCACATCGTAAGGCCATGTTTAAGAATATGGCTAATTGCGTAATTGAAAAAGAGCAAATTGTTACTACCGTTCAAAAGGCGAAAGAAATTCGACGTGTTGTAGACCGTCTAATTACTCTTGGCAAAAGTGGAACGTTAGCCTCCCGTAGATTAGCTTTTGATCGTACCCGGAATGACTTGGTAGTATCAAAACTTTTCTCAACCTTGGCTGAGCGTTATAAGGCACGCGCAGGTGGATACACCCGTGTGCTTAAGGTAGCGGATCGCCGTTGGGGAGATGCAGCTGAAATGGCTGTGCTCGAACTAGTAGACCATCCAGTATTGGATCGTAAGCGTAAGCCTAAGGAAATTTCTGAAGCCGACGCTGCTGCCAATGCAGAGAAGCAAGCTGCGAAGCCAAATGATCCATTTGGTAAATTCAGAAAGCTTTTCAACCCTAAGTCTAAGATTAAGGGTGCAGCTGCAGGTTCTGCTGGTCACATGCCTAAAGGCGGAGCGGGTCGCAAGACTCCAGCTGCAGGCGGTGGAAGTAGTAAAGCTGGCGGTAGCAGCAGTTAAGTTTTGCCTTTGTTTAACGCAGTAATGCGTTGATTCTAAGGTGGTAAGGTAGAGTAGTAGCATACGGCGCACTTTCGGGTGGGTCGCGGTTATTGCTGTGAAGTTTTATAGAGAAGCC
>JBDSKY010000182.1:0-5223 GCA_039916675.1 Bdellovibrionia bacterium | reverse complement strand
TAGCCGCGGCACCGCTTTTCTTTGGATCTTTCTTGATCTCTGCTAGTAAGTATTGGTTTACTTGTTCGACCGCCACGTCCATGATCTCAAACAGCTGGTTACGTAGGTCCCGTGCTTGAGTTTCATTATATTTGTCAATCGTTGACCGGTGGGACGAAAAAATCTCTTCCATTTTCATACAAACTGAATCTGCTGCCCATTTTCCAAAAGGCCCCGAAGCACCATCTGAAATTGCATAAAGACCTAACTGTTCTTTGACCCAGGTCGTATTTTCATTTGTTTTGCGGCCAGACCCTAAATTGAATGCACTGATACTTGAAAACTTTAGCAAGATAGTACCCCCTGATACCTATTTCTGACTCACTTCAGTAAAACCTGTCATTTTCCAAAGTCTCGCCCCCACCCGTTGCAGTAAATATTTTATAAAGTCAGGCATAATCTATCATTTTGATAAAAATTAATATGAACATACCGATTTTAGAATAATTCCTTTGTAAGGGAAAGAGAATCCTCTGCAGTCTTTTTCATGGTGGGGTAGTATCAAAATCTGCTCTTTGTGAAATCAAGCCAGGCCTAGAGATCTGTAAAACAAAATAGGTTAGAAATATAAAACATTTCGTGATGAAATGGCGATAAATGGCTGAATCGGAACTGAAGATGGTATTTCTAGCTTGGGTAGGGATCTGCATCTCTGGTGTCGTGGTCGCACTTTTTTTAAAATTACCCAAAACCACCGCTCTTAAAGTTACTGCGATGATAATGACGTGGTTAATCTATTCGGGGTATTTGGCCCAATCGGGTTTTTTAGCAGAGTACACTGCATTTCCTCCTAGATTCATATTTATCCTTCTACCGATGGTAGTTTTCCTGCTCTATCTCACTAAGTCATCCGTGATCAAGAAGGTTGCAGTGTCGTGTTCTCCCGCACTTTTTATTTTGCCTCAAGTATTTAGAATTCCTGTTGAATTGCTTCTCTATCAGCTCTATCGTGCGAGCTTGGTCCCAAAAATGTTGACCTATGAGGGGAGGAATATTGATCTGCTAGTCGCTTTAACCGCACCCATAGCTGCGTTATTAATATATAAATATCCAGGCAAGAAAGACAAGTTGATAAAAATCTGGAATCTTTCTGGGATTCTCATCCTTTCAAATGTGGTGTTCCGCGGTATTTTAAGCGCTCCGTCGCCCCTCAGAATACTGAATACAGAACCACCCAATCTGGCAATTGGAATTTTTCCCTACGTATATCTGCCAGCAGTTTTCGTTTTGCTTGCCTTCAGTCTTCATATCCTCTCTCTGAGAACCATAGAAAGGAAAGTATAGGTCCCCGCCTTGTGCTAAGGACCCAGTAAAGACTTACTGGTCAATCGAAGTCGAGTTCGCGGTCTCAACTAAGTCACGAAACCCAACACCTTGAGTTTTTGGCAGAGGTAAGTTCCCAGGCTCTCCAAATCCCGCATACTGCAAAAACGTAGGCATAAAGTCACGATTCAGCACAGGAGTCTCAAGCCTAATATGCCGAGTAAATTTGTCCTTATTCAAGGAGCTCACAAAAAAAGTATTGCGAACTTCTTCCCGTTGTAACCCCCCATGATCGCTTTCAAGCGGAGCGTCCGCATGGAAGCCAAAACCGGGACTGGCAGTGATTAGGAAATCCGGAATCTCGCCTTGCCGGTTCTTTTTGACTTGATCTGAAATTGCATGGAATCCTGGGTGCGTGTATTTAGGGGCCAATGTGAGAGACCGAGCTAAGGAGAAGATTGCGGTGGGTCTAGTATGATCCTTGGCCATTTTTAACCACTCACGGTCATATCTCCATTGAGAAGAAATTTCGGCTCCATCTACATTACCTATGTAATTAAGAGGATCATCCTCTGAATCTGTAGAAACGGACCCATGAATTTTTCCATTTGCATCTTGGGTAAAGTTTTTCACCACTATATAGCGAAACTGGTCGCTTCCATCCCAGTCACTCCGGGTTAGAATTAATCCTGCTCGAAATGCTCCTCCGGATTTTCCACGTGTCATGACAAGAACTGGCTCTCGGGAGGAGGGACCGGTGTCAGGTGCTGCTCCCATATGGTCCGCAGAGGTCTTAGCTTCATCCCCAGCTAGGGCCATTGTGAAGTAATCAACAGGATGCCTATCGGTGAGCTTCAGAATTTTTTCGGCTAAATCTGAATCAGTGGCCATTAAATTCAGAAGCTGAAAGTTAAGGAAATCTGCTGGGATATTTAAAATATTTCCATTATTCCCACTGTAATTCGAAAGCTGATAGAAACTGAGACGTTGATTCCAGTCAGGATCGTTCTCTCCGTGTATATAAACTTGGGCAAGACTATCTCCAGAGGTATCGGTCAGGGCTGTAGGTCTACCGTGCTTTTTTGGATAGGTTTCGTGAAAGGGTTGAATTTGGAATTTTTTGGACGTGCGAACATAAAATTTAGGTTCGGGAGAATCACTTGCTCCAACCACAAAATGATAGTCCTCATAGCCCTTAAAATCTCCTGCTAGAAATTTAATAATGTTAAACCCGGTGTTAGCAAGCAAAGGTCCGTGGTCGGTGCCGTAACTGCCTGAACTTAGCACCGACTTCCTGGACAAAGGAGCAGTTAAAGCATTTAAAGGAGCTAAATTTGATAAAGCAATCGAAGCACGATAAAGGGAATTATTGTCATCGAAGGGCCCGTAGCCAGCATTGTGACCATGATCTGATAATAGGAATACCGTCGCATCCTTTAGGGCAGGATGGTTTTTGGCGGCGTCCAAAATGAGCTTCGAATTTTGGTCCACTTCGCGGTACATACTAGGCAGGGCTCTATTATTATAATGCGAGGCTTCATCTACGGCGGCAAACCAAATCATAACAAACTTAAGTTTGCCTTGTTCATCGAGGCGAATTGCTTGAGCAACACTTTGCGCTGATGCATGATCTAAATTACCGGCCAAAAATCCTGCACCGTTGAAGAATTTGTCTAAGCTTTTAAACAAGTCAGTGATGAGCTGTTTTACCATAGAATGAGCGCCATTCGTGACTGGCAGGTAATTGAAGACTGCTTCATCCTTTGCGAAATAGCCGGGCAACCAGACTTTATCAGGTTCGCCTACTTGATCTTCTTCGAGTCGGCGGAAGGCGCGATTTTTTACAGCATTTTTGCGATCTAGAATATCTTTTCTAGGGTCTTGAAAATTATCTACGATTTTGCGTGCCAGGCGCGAAGCAGGAGTGTTGCTTCGAATACCATGCATGTCGGGTTCAAACCCTGTAAGAATTGTAGACCAGGACGGTAAGGTGAGGGAACGAGAAGTAAATGAGTTTAATTCCGTGCCACGATTTTCTAGAAAGAGGGGTTTCAACGTAGGGAAAAGTCCGTCATCTGCGGCTTGCCTGAAGCGATCGGGTCTAAGTCCGTCTACTAGGAGCAGTATAATCGGTTTTTTATCGAAAGAATCGGTGTTAGATGGGTTTCTATCTGCATGTGCCCGAGCTTGAGGCACGTCGGCCACGGCTGTCGTGGCAATTGGAATCTGCGAATTCTTGGCAATCTCCACGCTAGAGTTGTTCTGGGAATGTTGGAAACAATCGCGCATTTGATCGAGGTAAACTTGTTTTTCGGCGGTAGTCTTGATGTCTGAGGATTGGTCCCAGAGCCTTCCAAATCGTTCTTCTTCCGGACTTATTAAGGCTGCTACATCGTTTAAAAGGCAGGCCTGGCTGTTTCCTGGGCAATTCAGACTTCTCTGCAGGTCCGAGGGGATGCGAAGTTTTTCCATGGCCTTATGAAATTGCTCATAAGCAATTCCTTTTAATTCAATAGAGCTAAATGCCTGCGTTTCTGTAAGGGCTAAAACTGCGCCATAAGATTGGATGCGTTTGAGGAAATGGGTATCTGCTTTTTCCAAGGCGCTGTTTTTGATTCCGTAGCTAATTCCTTGAATAATCCAATTCGAAAATGGAATTATACTTCCTCCAATGGCTCGGTCCAAATCTGCTTGGGCAAGGTGATGGAGACTCTTACCGAATTTTTCAGGCGAGACGAAGTTCACAAGGTCTACTGGGCCATCCGTATTAATAAAGGATTCCAGATACCAAGGAATGATGGGAGCGCTACCGGGAGGCAAGGCAGAATCCTTCACGATGTCATACGGGGTTTTGCCTTCGGAACCCAATTTCATGAACCGCCTCCGGTAAGTGTCGGGTTTTGTATCGTTCATGGAATTTAGGGAGTCAGAGTTGACTAAAGCAAAGCCGAAGTCGTTGTCCACTAGAACTGCGGGAAGACCATTTTCAGAGGCAAAACGAACAAAGTAACTTTTGTTCTCGCTGCGTTGACCGGCCTGGGCGATTCTCCATTCCTCATAAAATTCTCCCCGTTTATTGTTAGGCACATGAATGCCTGCCCAGTTGGATTTGGGATTGTAACGAGTCAGGAGTCCCTCTCCGAGGATTTTTAAGAAGGTTATGGATTCCTCTGGGGTGTCAGAGAGTGCTTGATTCAATTCCGGAAATAAGTTGAATGGTGGCAGTGCTTTATTGACCAATTCCATGAGATAGGAGGCCTGAAGTTCTCGAAGATTCTCTTTCTGTTTCTCTGGAACAGTCGCAAGTGCTGTTACAGTTGCAATTGGGAAACCCAAAGACTTTCCAAAAAACGTGAAAATATTCGCAACCCAGTGACGGATTTCAGAGCCTTTTGCATCGTGTACATTTAAGAGGAGGGTAGGAAAAGCATTTAGATAATTTTCCCCAGCGGAGAAGACTTGAGATTTGCCCTTCTTACGAGAATGGGAGGAGTCGAGCTCGAAAGATCCTACATTGGAGATTCCAAGTGAATCCACTTCGAGAAGAAATTTCGGATCCAAGTGATCCATGCCTCTTCCTTGAAACCCCAAGCCTTGAAAATCCAGGTCAGGGGCAGAAGTGTTTTGCCGTGCTTCAATTCCAATTAATATCCAACGGTGATTCGCGTCTTTCTCGGTAGGCATTCGCACGATTCCAACTCTAAGTCGGTGATTCGCAGCATTTGCGCAGCCCTGTTTAAAAAATGTGGGTGTGAGTTGAAAAATGAGCAAAAGTGCCACAAAAACCGGCGTTTTTTTCATCAAAAATCTAGAAGCTCCTCGAAGTCGGCGGACCGAATCATGATGTACTATCTGTTTGAAAATACGGACGAATTCCCCTAGGTCACACTGAGTGCAAATCATAAGAAGTTGGACTATCCT
>JBDSKY010000181.1:0-6063 GCA_039916675.1 Bdellovibrionia bacterium | reverse complement strand
TATCAAATCCTTTCTGGCAAACCTCTTGATGAATTTCATCACGGATTTTTCTCCATCGATCTACCGAACCATCTCTCTTAAACATTTCAACAGCTTTAATTCCGCGGTCCATAGCCACCCACGCCATGACTTTAGAGTATACAAAGTGTTTTTCCGGACCCCTACTTTCCCAGACTCCAGAATCAGGTTCCTTCCAGATTCCTTCTAAATATTCGAGAAGTTTCTTTTGTAGGTCCCAAGACTCCGGCGATGCATTGAGATTATTTTTTCTTCCCAAATGTAGGGTGTCCATTAGCTCACCATAGACATCGAGTTGATACTGTTGATACGCCAAATTTCCCATTCTGACAGGCCGTGAATTTTCGTATCCGGAAAGCCAAGGGAGTTCAATTTCAGGTAGGCGGTGCTCTCCGGCAATCCCATGCACAATATTCATTTGCGAAGGTATTCCTGCGACTGCACGAATCAGCCATTCTCGCCATTTTTCTGCCTCCTCGCGATATCCTGAGGATAAGAGGGCGTAGAGAGTAAATGTCGCATCTCGGAGCCAACAATATCGATAATCCCAATTTCTGGATCCACCTATCATCTCAGGAAGGGAAGTCGTGGGTGCAGCAATAATTCCTCCCGTGGGTTGATAAGTTAAAGCCTTGAGCGTTATCAGCGATCGTAGGACTTCCTCTTTCCAAGGTCCATGATAGGTGCATTTTGATGCCCAATTTTTCCAGAACAGGTGGGTATCTTCGATTTCTCGAGACGGATAGGCAATATCCGGAATATCTTCCTCATGAGAAGGAGTCCAGATCATAGTGAAATAAATTTCCTCTCCGGCATTTACAGAAAATTCTGATCTATGGGTAAACCCTTGGTGTTGAAGAGGTACTTGCGTTCGGAGCCTTACATGATCAGGACCTACCATTGCATCAATACCGCCCCCAACAATCTTTCTTACCCAAGGAATCAAACTTCCATAGTCGAAACGAAGTACGTACTCCATATGCATAGAAACCCTCCCCTCCATCCCTCTTACACGGCGGATAATGCAGGGTTGCCTTACTCGAATGGGCATCAGATCTGTAAGAATGACCCGTCCTGTATTAGTAATAAATTCGGTTTCTAGTATCAGGGAATGTTTCCGATATTTCCAACTGGAGCGAAATGGCATAGCAGGTTGAATCAACCAACGGCCATTCTCAGAGTTTCCTATAAGCGCAGCAAAACAGGCAGGAGAATCAAACCGCGGCAAGCAAAGCCAATCCATTGATCCCTCGCGGGAAATTAAGGCCGCGGTTCGACAGTTTCCGATAAGTCCGTAATCTTCAATATGCATTGGGAACTTGCCTCCCAAATTCATGCATAAATTGGTACAAATTATTTACAAATTTAATGTAAATGAGCGGCTTTTATTCCTATTTACCGAGTTCGAGAAATTTCAAGATGGCACTGCGATCGATGGTAAAGCTACCAGCAGTCTTATCAAGATCCTCTGATTCGCTAACCAGATCATCGGAATAACCAGGGATTTGTTTAAATCCCATTTTGGTATAAAATCCGTACGCTCCAGGCAGAGCAACCAAGTTGATTCCATCTTTTTTTTTCAGAATGCATTGTTTCATAATGTGCTTAATAGCTGCCTTGCCTCCTCCTCTCCTATTTGAATCGGGGGAGGAGATTAGCAAACTAAGATTTAAATAGTTTGATGCAGATGCTTCAGAAAGTCTCCCGATCGCATAGATTTCACCCTGTGGATCGCAAATAAGAAATATATTAGATTCAAGAGGTCTGTTCGAGGTATTAGAAAGTATCACCATGTCAAACATTCCTGCGATTTCCGCGTGGTCCTCACTTCCCCTTTTTTCCCAACCCCTAAGAACTTCCTTTACTTCATAGGATCGATAATTACGGGGAATGCAGGATTCTGAATTTAAAATATTCGGCGGAACTTCTTGGAGACTTTGCACTAGCTGCTTGATCGGCCGAGTCTGGAAAACATTTAGAATGCGCGTTGTTAAGTTTGACCTGCATTCTGCGGCTACATGCGGTGAATGAGGATTAGAATAAGCGAGATTCGATACTAGCAGGAGAGCGACTCCGCTTAAAGTAACTTGTAGGATAAGGCGATTCTTCATTGTTAAGCTATTTTGACATGACCGGCGACTAAGGTGAATACAAATTGTTGCCCTGCATCTTGCAGATTTCATTCGAGAATAAGCGTAGAGACAAGTCTAGGAATAATTTAATGCATAGCATTCAGAAATTCCGCACTTTTAGGCATCGCTTCCAAGCCGGGGACTTTTGGGCGTCCATTGTCGTTTTCCTCGTTGCCTTGCCGCTTTGTATGGGCATCGCAATTGCCTCAGGAGTTCCGCCAACGGCAGGACTGATGACTGGAATTATCGGAGGTCTTATCGTTGGCTTGTTGAGCGGATCTCCCTTGCTGGTTAGCGGACCTGCGGCCGGACTAGCAGTGCTGGTTTGGGAGATTGTACAAGACTCCGGTTTGAAGGCTTTAGGCATGATCGTGCTTTTAGCCGGGATATTTCAATTAGGAGCGGCCGTACTTCGCCTAGGACAGTGGTTTAGGGCCGTTAGCCCTGCGGTAATTCATGGAATGCTTGCTGGAATTGGCGTTCTCATATTCGCAAGTCAGTTTCATGTGATGCTCGACGACACCCCACGTGGGTCCGGCATTGCTAATCTTATATCAATTCCAGACAGTATTTTTGGCGGAATTTTAGATTTCAGCAACGGATTCTTACAGCATCATTTTGCTGCCTGGGTGGGTACACTTACAATTCTTACTTTGATTCTATGGAATCGATATAAGCCTAAGAAGCTCACATCAATACCCGCCCCACTGGTCGGAGTATTTGCAGGCACTTTACTAGCTTCCGTCCTTGGCTTCGATATTAATCGGATTCAAATACCTAATCAGTTTTTCTCTGAATTTCAGTGGACTACTGCTGATGTATTTCGAGAGCTCTGGAGTTGGAAAATTCTTGGGGAAGCTCTAGCCATGGCATTTATAGCCAGCGCCGAAACATTATTGAGCGCCGCAGCGGTGGATCAAATGCACTTAGGATGCCAAACAAAATACGATAAAGAATTGGGAGCACAAGGTATTGGAAATATTCTATGCGGTGCCCTGGGAGCCCTTCCCATGACAGGAGTGATTGTTCGAAGTACCGCGAACGTTCAAGCGGGAGCAAAAACCCGTGCCTCCACTATCCTACACGGCCTTTGGATTCTTCTCTTCGTCTCCGCTTTTCCTTCAGCCCTCAGGCTAATCCCTACATCAGCCTTAGCAGCTATCCTCGTGTACACTGGGTACAAACTTGTGGACTTCGCCGTGATTCGAAGACTGGGAGAGTATGGAAAAACAGAGGTATTGGTTTACTTAGTAACATTGGTAATGATCGTAGTGACTGATCTTTTGACCGGTGTCATCACAGGTCTCGTTCTAGCATTATTGAAAACCCTGGTAGCGTTGTCTAGACTTTCGATAAAAACGGAACAGGAGCCCGCGATTGGTAGAGTCAGGCTCATTCTTTCCGGTGCCCTAACATTCTATCAAGTGCCAAAGCTGGCATCTATACTTCAAAAATTGCCTGAAAACACCTCACTCGAGCTCGATGTCGGACAGGTTACCTATATCGATCACGCCTGTCTTGAACTTCTAGCGAGCTGGGAGAAGCGTGGGGGAGAACTCCATATTCGAGGTAGACAAATGAACGGCGGGTTAATTCTCAAGAAAACGGCGTAGTTTACACAGATTATTCAGTAATGCATTTACTTTCCGAGCTGGTCTGACAAATATTCATGGATCAGCTCCTGAGTCTTCGTTTTGAAACTTTTTATGAATTCTCTCATCCCTTCATCGTGCGCATGAGGATGCGCTTGTCCTTCATGGCCATGACTTCCAAGTTTCTTAAAAATGTCGTCGTAGTGTACAATTTCATGAAGGCCCAGAGACGCTGTCACTGATTTATACCCGTCCACTGTTCCCTCTTTTGCAATCTGGTGAGAATTCAGGACTGCGAAAATTAGGGAATTATGCTCATCCAATTGTTGGTTCGCCGAAACGTTCTCGACCCTCCCATTAAAATCAATAATAGGTCCGGATGCACTATTTCCTAAATGGATGTCCGCCTGATTCAGCTCATCAACTAAGGCCTTACCATGTATCCTATTCATGGAAAGCCCCTGTCCTAACGAAGTCACTAAAGCGACTCTTCCAGTAGAATCAATTGCGAGAGTTGCAAATTGTTTCTCCGCATCATCACCGACTATTGCAGCAAAACTTAGCTTACCGGTTTCAAATTGTTTTCTCACAAGTTTCACTATTTTTGGTATTGCAATTCCACCTTCAGAAAATTCAGACATTTTGAACGTAGAATGGTGATAATAGCCCCCACCCTGTTCTGGCAGGTCCGCTATCATATTGAAATAGTGTGTTCGCGCCTCAATTGTAGAGAGGGAATCATGATCAGAAAAGGAGCCGTGATGCTTACTTTCCGATTTAGACATGTGCTCTCGAAGACTCTCGGTAATTTTTGATCTGATTTTAGAAAGCTTGGCCTGTTCGGGAGTCTCGGCTGCTTTAGGCTCTCCAATCAACGGCTGGAGCAAAATCTGATCCTCAGGATCAAGCTTAGCAAGTGCTGCATTCAACTCCTGACGGATATCTTTGAGATTTGATTCTTGAAAAGTTATGGCGGCCCGCGTGGACTTCATATCCACAAGGGATAAAAGTGCCTGAAGTCTCCTGTCGATCGGTTCTCCTGGATTTTTAATTTTATTTATCCAGCGGTCTTCCCTTAGGGTATCGACTGTAGACATAGGATGAATGTGAGCTGGGTGCGTCGCCACTGGCAGATGCGCTGAGGGGGCTGTGCCTGCTACTGTCGCATCACTTCCTATCGCGCTTTCTGGTGCTAGGGCATTTTTATAGATTGCAGATTCTCTGTTGGCGATTAACCAGGGTATGCCTCCCTTTGCGCTCGAGTTTCGATAGGTCACTGTAAAAAGAAGGACAATTTCCTTAATATCTTTTGCAATGGATTTTACATCCTTGCGCTCCATAAGCCTATTGCCGAAATTGATTGCATAGGTTGCGAAAGGCGAGAGGCCTTTTCTCTGAGTTCTACTTTTCAGAATCTCTTCGGGAACCCACGTTCTAGGGCTATTTCCTGAACCGAAGAAAATGGGAATCTCAAATCTTGCTAAGTCGGGAACGAGGGCTATCCTTTCGGAATCTTTCTCCATCGGAAATTGGTTTTCTGAAATAATTTCTGCAGCCGTCGTGAACGGATTTTTATTAAGCTCCTTCAGCAACTCTGTATTACCTTGAGGGTTCACTTCAAAATAGACCCCCATCCCCGTTATAGTTGGAGCGACGGCATTTAAAGGAAGACCATTCGAATTAGCAAAAATCTTACCCATAGCGCTTCCAACATAGAGATCAACGGGGTTGACTTGAAACAGCCCCATGTAAGGTAGATCCACTTCTTCCCGAGACTTCTTACCTGCGGCGGGTAACGCCCTTACGAGAGCATCCCAAGGCTGCAATGCTAATAGAGGAGAAACATACGGCGCTTCGGTAGTAGAGATGATTTCATCATAGGTCAATTTAGGGTCATTAGTCCAAACTGTTCTAGGAAAGCTCAGCATGACGTAAAGATCGTTCGGCTGATTCTTATTTACGTCTAGTTCGAATTTGGCGTCGAGCTCTGCTAGAAAAGGCGACATTTCTTTTGCCAAGTTTGTAATATTTGAATCCAAACTAGCGACTGAGAGTGCACGTTGATGGTTATTCTCGGATACACTGGCTAGAACGCTCGGAAAACGAATCTTTAAAACGGGTATCAACTGCGTCTTTAAAAATTCACTGACTCTCATTAACTCTTCGCCTAACCCCGTTACGTCGAGATTATCCATTGCCCAGATCTGCTCCAGCTCGGACAATTCCTCTCTTCCTTTGAGAAGTGTTAGGGCGTCTTTTAATTTCTGCGATTCCATTTCACCTAAGATAATATTCTTCTCAAGTTGGACAATTCTTACTCT
>JBDSKY010000180.1:0-6709 GCA_039916675.1 Bdellovibrionia bacterium | reverse complement strand
GCTTAGAGTCTAAAATCCGTAGATGAGTGCCTCCCTCCCAAACGTCCTAATGCGTAGTGATAGGCTTAACCACCGAGTAGATGTGCCCGAAACCTACGCATTTAGGACGTTTAAGAGGGAGGCACAGGCTCTCCATCAAAACCTCACTATTCCTCACATATTGCGCCGCTCTATTTGGATAGAGTTGGCCAGTATCCATCCTTGCTCTAATAACAGCAGTTTTTCAAAACCTCGGCTCAGAGTCTGCCATCCAGGAGAACCAAGGAGGGTCAAGTTCAAAAGCTCTAACAAAATTGAGTTCTAAAAATTCAGGAGTGTTTTTTTTATTTACTCTTTCTGCTCTGGAAATTTTAATTTTTTTTGCAGCAATCCCAAGCCGAGCCATTCTTCTTTTTCTTTTGGGATGGCCTTTTCCTCTCGTTGGGAACTGTCCCTTTTTCTTTCTTTCTGAAAGCGGAATTTCTCGTTCACAGATCACTACGGCATCTCGGAGAGAGTTAAATAGCTTATTAAAAGTTGGTTCATCCTGGATATTGCGATTGTGATTCACTCTAAAAACAAATCGTATCTGAGCTTCATCCAACTGACTTAAAGTTGTGTAGTCATCAATCTCACGATCTGCAACGTGAATCAGCTTGGATCTACTCCCTACCTGTTGCTCGACTTGCTGGATAAGCTCTGGCCAACGGAGTGTTTCCCGAGATTGATCTTCACGACGAGCTTTTTTATTCTTCGATTTCTTTGTTTTACCTCTCACCCACGTTTTTAATCCGAGGAGCCCTAAGATCTCTTGCCGAAGATTTACCGCTAGAGTTTGCCGAGTTGATGGCAATATCAGGTGGTAGCTTATTGGGACTTTCGATTTTGTCCGGATTAGGTCTTTATAATGAGTAAGGCAGTAGGCGAGATAAGCAACGGGTTCAACATTATTCGCTCTGGCTGTAGCAGTAAGGGACATGGCGATATCTCCAACCTCGAAGTCATTAACAGTCTGATAATTAAAAGATCCCGCTAAATATCGAACAGGAATAATGAGATTTTGTTCGACCAGGTTGATATCCAGAGGAACACCCTCTACTTCTAAAAATGGTGTAAGCCTTGACCATTGATTTATTATCAAAATGATTGGCTCCCAAAGTGGAGACCGAGGTTCGACCAAGCGACTCTCCACTTCCTTCTATTGGGAAAAGGCCAAACATTCGGGTTATATCGAGATTTTCTCGACCTACTATCATCAATTCTAATATTTCATAATTTTGTGAAGAGCGGCAGAAAAAAGTGTGAAGACCTCTTTTAAATGAGGTTACTTACATTTTTACTATATTTATAACTATTTGATCGTAAGATAGAGAGGCATTAACTGTTTTAAAAAAAAGATACAGTTTGACTGGAATAGTATCCTGCAAATATGCCAGGATTAAAGGCCTGTCATGATATCGAAGGGGGGTACTAAATATGAATAGAAAAGTGGCTCTATTTTCGTCTATAGCATTGATAATTGGATCGATTGTAATCTATTGCATCACACATAGCCCAACGGGTAACATAAACAAAAACCAATTATCAAATTTTTTAGATAAGACTCCTTCTCAGGCTAATGATAGGAGAGACCCTGCCTCTGTAAAAGATCCAATTCATGGGCATAACGATGGATCAGCTTTTGCGGCAGTAGGTGCTCTCGGTCAAGTTAGACAGGCTTTTGCCATGGCAGGGCATCAGAAATCCCAGATGCAACAGAACCAATTTTTTCAAAAGCCTCAAATAGCTCGTGAACATCCCGGACCAGTCGATCATAAAATATTTGATCCCCCTCATCGGTAAGATGACCAAGAAAATTTTGTGCTGTGATAAAAACCAAAACCATTCTAATTTTTGCATTGTTAAGTACGGTCTTCTGTTTTCATTGGCTAATGGTACTATTCTATATTGGGCCAGATAATCCTTTTTCTGAAAGGATTAACAAGGTTGCAATAAGGTATATTATCCCTTTGTTGGAGCAGAATTGGGCTCTTTTTGCCCCAAATCCTTCTACTTCAAACATTAAGTTTGGGTACAAGTGTAACTTCAATGGCCAAGGATGGACACAAATAAAGGACCCTTGTGCCTCAATTTTGGAAAGGCATTATTCTAACCGTTTTGGATATAGCGGGAAACTCTATTACATCTGCGATAGCATCATTAGAGAAGTTCACAATTATTTATATTCTTTAAAAAAAGAGAAAGACTGTGAGCAAAAGGATGCTGCTTGTATAAAGGAACTTGAAGAAACTCTTAACCATTCTGCACAGTATCGAACTGCAAAGCGATTCGTGACTGATTTGTGTATGCTTGAAGCACCGAAGACATTTATATCCTTAAGTACGAAGTTTTATTTTATCGAAACCTTCCCCAGAGATTTTTCGAAAAGAAACTTGAGCAATAATCAAAATAAACCGTACTTGATTGAATTTAAATGAAGATAAACTTTAACCGCATTAAACTACTCATTATATCAACTATGGTCGACGTTTCTCATCCATCAGTTATAACAATTTTTAGAACATCACTCTACAGTTTTCTATTAATAAATACATTAATAATGCTCCCCGGAGCAGATCTTTTTTGGGGACCTAGCTCTTACAGTTATTTTCAAATAACAGATCAAATAAACTTATTTACTACAGCACTTTCAATTTTGGCTCGCTCTGACAGTACTTCTTTTTATTACTATTTTTTAATGCTCCAAATTATCTCTTTAATTTTTGGAATATTTGGAATTTGTCCATTACTTTGTTCTATATTAGTTTATTTCTTGACTATCAACTTAGACAATAAAGCCTGGCCCACCTTAAACGGCGGAAATAACCTCGTCCATATTCAGTTATTGTATTTGATTGTAATTGAGTTGGGATTATCAGTTAATCGACAACTAAAAAGATATAATGTAAATCAAGGCTCTGTTTACGAGTTATTCAATGGATTAGCAAATTTTGGCTTCTTAACTGCAAGAATTCAGTTGGTTATTGTTTATGTGGTGTCGGGATTAACAAAGCTAAAAGGTGCACTTTGGATTCATGGAGTTGCCCTATACTATGTATTTAATACGGAAGCATACTCCCATCCCTTAGCCGTAAAGTATATTGCGACGTCTGACTTTTTGATAGTAGCAGGAACATATTTTACTCTAATATTCCAACTCGGATTTCCATGGCTAATCTGGATTCGTAAGTTTAGAAAGGTTTTAATCCCAATGGGGACTTTTCTGCACATGCAAATCGCATTTGTCATGGGATTAATGGATTTTGGTTTTGCAATGTCAGTAATGTATCTATTGTTTTTGACAGAAGATAGAGCTTCAATCATTATAAATTATTGGCAACCAAAATCTGTGTTGTTTGTTCACTGTCCTACAATAGGTTCTAAACTAGCTCTGAAATTGGTTAAGCTTTTTGACTTTTCCGACAGGATAAATACACTGGATCAAAATATAGAGCGATGTCCATCGGCTTGCAGCGAAGAGCGGTTTTTTTTTGGTATCGAAATCGGCATAGAAATCACTAAAAGAATACCGATACTTTTACCCCTTGTTCCAATTTTGATGATATTAAAAATAACAGATTTCGGTAGTCTTTCAAGACGGAAGTCATTCAATCTTAACGTTGAACGAATAAATAAACCGGAGCAAATCCTAATGAAGAAAGAACTAAGAGATCTTATATGATTGAATTCCTTATTGATTTGGTGCTTACAATTCTGTCTATTCCGGTTAAAGGTCCAAAAAAAATTGGTACAGAAATTGGTTTGATAGGGGCTAAAATACTCTCGCCCTTCATGAAAAAATCAGCTGACAATATTTTCTCTGAGCATTCTAAGGTGTGTGAATTTTTTGGATTAATAACCATTGTATTGGTTCCCGTCAGTCTTGTTCTTGTTTTTGCAGCCTTAGCTATCTATTTTTTGTAAGCTAACTAAAGTACTTCGTTAAATTTGGTAAAACTTTTTTGATGGTCAAGTTAATTAAATAATGTATGTTAAGGAGACATCGGTAACAGGCTGTTTAACTATGCGACAAACTTTAGTCGCAAAAGTTGTCTCTCCAAATTCTCCACCATTCGATCAATTCGAGTGGGTTTCGAAAGACTTTGAATCTTAACTTGACGCTGCCACTCCAAGTATTGCTCCAATCTTTTCGACGATTCTTCCAAAAATTTTATCCTTATTTTTTCTAATTGATCTAATTGGTTTTCAGATGGAGATTCGAAACCACTAGATTCCAAAAAGGTTAGGCGCTCCTTTAGCTTTTCAATGGGTGTAAGGTAACCTATGCCTCCATGCAACCGATCAAAATTATAAAACCTCAACCAAAGGGAGAGATCTTGGTTAAACACCTCTAGACTGCGATAAATCCCTTTTTTCCAAAAGAAATATTGTTCGTCAATGCGGTGGCTCCTTTCCACTTTTCCATTGAGTTCTTTGGCTCCAGGGTAAAGAAGTCGATGATGCACGTCATTTTCTTTACACCAGCTCGTTAGAGGATGCTCATTGGGATTAATTCCATACTTATAAGTAAACTCAAAACCACAGTCGGTTTGAATGCAATGAACTGGAAATGGACAGACCGCTTTCAATCGGGTGAGAAGGTCATAAGTAGAGCGTCCATCGAGATTTTGGTAAGCATGTGCATACCTCCAACGTGTGCATTCATCAATAGCCACAAAGTTATAAGCGCGCCTTCCTTCGATAAGTTGGGGAATATATTTTACGTCGACCTGAAACCTTTCTCCCGGCACTGTTAGCTCATATCGCCTGTTGTGAGGATTTAAGCGTGGATACTGTTTGTATCCCTTTTTCTTCCGATTTCGCAATACGTGGCAGATGGTACTTCGGCTTACTCTGTGCCCCTCGCGCTTAAGATAAGCCTCAATCATCCGCGCTCCGTACTGTCTCCTTCGGTACCAATAAATTCTTTGTTCTAATGTCTTGGCGAGCTTATTAGGGCTAAAGCGAGGTCGCCTGCTGGTCTCATTTAGGGCGCTCTATTGCCAGTTTGCTTTTTTCAGTCTATTGAACCATTTGTAGTAAAATTTCCGGCTAAACCCACGCCTCTGGCAGGCCTCAGAAACATTTCCTAGTTTCAAAGCCAGTAGGATTAATTCTAATTTAATTCTGATGTCACGATCCCTGCAACCCTGGCATTTTCCTTCAAAATCGAATATAGTTTCACGAGCTGCCTCCTTGCATAAGTGCTTGATTTGATGTGGTAATCTAATCAAAACACATCTGCTTGCTGATGGCAGCTACTAATTTTCCCAATACTACAGCCTATTTACAGACTTCGAGTGTTACCTATGTCTCCTCACCCTAGATTTTGATGGTCAAGTTAATTAAACAACTGACTAAAAATTATACAGTTCTTTATTAGTTAACTCCTTAACTTAAAGGAAATAATTCTGGCACAATATCTGCTCTGTATTATTTAACGACAGCTAACTTTGGTCACAATGTAATCAGGAGTAAATATGAAATCAGGTTTTATGTTAGGTACGATGCTAATTTTGAATCTATGTTCTCTTGCCCATGCTAATCCTCCACCACGTCCAGTGATAATGCCCCGACCAACGCCAATCGTTAAGACATTTGGTCCACATGGTGGAATTCCGATTTATGTTGTGACACCAAATTTCATAGGAAAAACTGGATAATCTCCTTACGTATTTGGTTTGTGTTGCTCAGTGGTAATTAACAAATCGTTAGTTCTTCTCTATCCTCTCCGACCAATTTCATCCCTTTGAGTTTTGGTGGGAGGGGGCAGTCAAGGAATTCTGGTGGTTTTGGATCGAGTTTTGATTTAAGGGATTCATTTTATTGTCTACTTCCAAATACTCAAAGTCTGGGCTCTCGATTTTCTTGGACGATTATCATACCAAAAAGACTCCTACTTATATATTTTTAAGAGTAAATATCTTCATTGAGGTATAGACACTTCCGAATGTCAATATGGAGAAGTTATTATTCTTTCCTTGTATTGAAATCGTTACTTAATAGAATGGAACTTATGAAACAACTCAAATGTTTTTCTCTAAAGATCTTTTTTTTAATCGGAATGCTTAATCTGAGTGCCAGTTTAGAAATTGGCTGCTCGACCGCAAAAAGGAATCCTGCATCAGGAAATTGCTTTAACATAGGAAAATCGTTCGGATATGATGATGAAATCCTCATGCCTTTATGCTCTGGAATTACGACAAATGAATCTGTATATTGCTATAGAGATGCTGTCATGATTCATCATCTAACTCAAGTTCAGGCAATAGAGTTGTGTAAACCACGATTTAATATTCCAGTTGTTAAATAGCCCCTCCGCTTTTTTTAGAAAAAGAGCATTGCGTCCCACCTAATTGACGGAACTTTAGAGAGGGCCATTCCCAGGTATCCGACGGCAAAAGTCTTAAGCTATCTGATCCTGCTTCTTTACTCATTCTCCGGAAGGATTGGATTGTAGATCGTGTGGACGCTACTTCGTCTTGAAAATTCCAGGAATCTTACCAAAGAAACGTTCGACCGAGCAGTTTTGGCAAGACGTCTTTCATTTGTATCAAGGAGGGCTGACCCAGACACGATTATCGCAGTCCCATGCCATCAGTGGCTCAACGGTGGAGCGGTGGTATCAGGACTTCGTGTCTTATCGGGTCAAAGAACTTGAGGCCCGTCATTGTCCTTCTATCATGGGTAT
>JBDSKY010000179.1:0-3758 GCA_039916675.1 Bdellovibrionia bacterium | reverse complement strand
AGGTTCAGCGAAAGGTAACTCAACTGGATTGGTCTTTAGATAAATTAGACCGCGGCGGTTATGCTCATTATATGCTCAAGGAGATTTATGAGCAGCCGGTCGCCTTGGTGGATACCTTGAACAGTATGTTAGATCGACGCCTTGGTGAACTATTTTCTCTTGCAGAACAGCCTTGTGTCAAACTTTTGGAAGAAGCCCAAGAGTTAGTTCTGGTAGCCTGTGGGACCTCTTGGCATGCTGCGTTATTAGGTAAGTATTGGATTGAGCATCTTGCAAAGATTCCTGTGAGTGTTGAGCTGGCCAGTGAGTTCAGATATCGCGAGCTCATTTCTAGAAAAGGTACCGTGGTGGTGGGGATCTCCCAGTCGGGGGAAACAGCAGATACGCTTGCTGTCTTGCGGGAAATGAAAAAACAAAAAGTGCCAACTATCGGTATATCGAATGTTCGAGGAAGTTCGATCCTACGAGAAGCTGATGCGGTCTTTTACACTTCAGCGGGTCCCGAGATTGGGGTGGCCGCCACTAAAACTTTTATGGCGCAAATGTTGGCCATGTTTCTTTTAGCTGGGTATCTAGGGGTCAAACGTCAAAATAGCATTTCTGAAGGTCTCCTCATGGGGGACTCTACTCTCCAAGTGAGCAGTCATCTGGGCAATGCCAATGTCTTTCCGAAGTTATTTGAAGACCTAGTATTGTTGCCTCACTTATTAACGTCAGGGCTCGATCCAAATTCCGAAATGGTCAAACAAATATTAGAAATCAATCAGAAGCTGGGAGAGGTCAAAGGATTTTTCTTTATCGGACGAGGTTATTCTTTTCCAATTGCTCTGGAAGGGGCGCTGAAGTTAAAGGAAATCGCTTATGACCATGCGGAAGGATACGCCGCAGGGGAACTGAAGCACGGTCCCATTGCAATGATCGACGAAGGAATGGTCGTGGTAGTTTTAGCCCCCTTGGATTCCTGGAGGGACAAGACTGTCTCTAACTTAGAAGAAGTCAAGGCCAGAGGTGCTAGAATTCTGGGGATAGGTGATTCTAAGGATTTAGATTTAAAGGGGCTTTGTGATTTTTGGATTCCATTACCTGAAGGTAGTAGAAAAATAAGTCCTATTTTACTGCCATTTCTTTTAACTCCCGCGATTCAGCTTTTAAGTTATTATAGAGCTGTGTTGAAAGGGACAGATGTGGATAAACCTAGAAATCTTGCGAAAAGTGTAACGGTCGAATAATGCTTGAGCCTATTTTCACAGGCCTTATCGCAGCTGTATTTGTTCTGTTACCAGCATTCTTTCAAGAGAGAGTTTCATCTATTTCCTGGTCTCTGCCAATTTTTGTACTTTCTATTGGGATATGGAATGCATTTTTTGACCGATTTCTCACCCGCAAAAATTGGGGTGGGGGCCCGGATGGCGAGCGATATGACGGGCTAGCAGACTTTCTGATGTATATTCATTCCCCAATAGAACCAGTTCCATTTCTCCGCTGGTTAAGCAGAACTATAAATTCATTTCTTTTTGCTGTCTGTGGAGGAAGTGTTGGCCCTGAAGGGGCTGCTATTGAAGTAGTTCAAGCCATTAGAATTGGGACGAAAATTTGTTCGGCGAGATGGTTCGAACAAAGAAGACGTACTGAAGTTTCGATGGGAATGGCTGGAGGAATTGCGGCCGCTTTTAATGCCCCTTTTGCAGGGATGTTACTGCCTCTAGAGTTGGGATTGGGTGGACGGAGCATTTTTGCGATTGTCAGTGCTCTCACTGCATTCCTAACGGTAAAAACCGTGAGCTCGCTCTTAAATATAAAATTATTTAATATACCCGGTCTTTCCACCGAGTTTTCGTTAACATCGGGGAAAAGCTGGTTGGAGTTTGTCCTCATCGGTTTGTTATCGGCTCTTGTGGGACTGGCGGTGGTTCGATTTTTTGAGTTTATTCGGAATGGGTTTTTAAGGATTTTTAGCTCCTATGCTGCGATTGGAAGTTTGACAGCAGCAGGCCTTTTAGTCGTGACCTATCTTATTTATCCGGCTGGGCACCAGCCTTCTTGGATTTTATTGGAAGACATATTAAAGGCTAAATATTCGCTCAATGAAGTGGGATTTCTCTTTTTTCTAGAGTTGCTTAGTCTTTCTATTATTCTCGCTGGATTTGGTACCATGGGGGTATTTTGGCCGATTCTCATGTTGGGGGGGATGGTAGGTTTTGGCCTTCATGAACAGTTTTTTAATGAGCATTTATTCATTGGAAATGTGTTCCATAAGAATTTATTGAACGACATTATGCATTCGGGAGCTACCGCGGGTCTTGTGGGAGGTAGCGCCTTATTTGGTGTTATTTTTGGTGCTCCTATCACGGGTGCAATTTTAGTTTATGAAATGACCCAGGATTTTCACATTCTATTGCCATGTTTAATTGCAGGTATTGTTGCCCGGCAGGTTTCTAAAGTTTTGAAAGTTCCTAATTTCTTAAGTATGACTCTTCAAGCAAGAGGTCACGCTCTTTTAGAGGGACGATCCTCCCAAATCCTTGCCAACATCAAAGTTGAAGAAGTGATGGACACTGATTACCAGACAGTGTCAGAAAACGAACCCCTATCAGTCCTCCGGACTAAAATACTTGAATCCCGATATCCTTTTCTACCTGTTGTAAATAGTCGCAATGAGTTTGTTGGATTATTAACTACAGACATGATTCAAGAGGGCTGGAAGAAGCAGACCTCCCCCGGAAGCCTTTCCTTAAGCTCATTGCTGGAAGCTAAGGACCTACTCTACCGAGCGAGACCTACAGCAATTACTTTGAAGCCGACAGATCCTCTTTCGGTGACTTCGGGCCTATTTGATGAGCTTCCCTGCGTCCCTGTTCTATCCAATGAGGGCAGAATTGTTGGACTTTTGTTCGTTCACAATGTGCGTCTAGCCTATGATCGGGAAGCAAGTTTTAGAAAGTTCTGAGTCCCTCTCAAGCCTTTCCAATCTGGCGCTTATGTGCGAGAAAGGGGGGAATGCTTGATTTACAAACCGGATTAAATGAACGCCAGCGAGAAGCTGTCCTATGCACTGAAGGCCCCCTGCTTGTAATTGCGGGTGCTGGAGCTGGTAAAACAAAAATGCTTACTACCCGAATCTCGTATCTAATCGAGGAGCGTCGGGTACCTCCTTACCAAATCCTTGCCATGACTTTTACGAATAAAGCAGCAGGAGAGATGAAGGAGAGGGTTGAGAAAATTCTAATTAATTCTCAGAGCTCGGCTCTTGGATCACCTGAAATAGGGACCTTCCATTCGTTTTGTGTCCGCCTACTAAGGCGTGAGTTGTTGAATACGCCTTTTACCAAGCCTTTTGTGATTTACGATGACTCCGATCAGTTGAGTTTGATTAAAAGTGTTTTACGCAAATTGAATATCGACGATAAAGCATTCAACCCTAAGGCTATGCAGGGGCGAATCAATCGAGCCAAATGTGATGCTCTTGAACCGCAGGAGTTGGAAGCACTTCCTCACGACCTTTTTGCGAAGCATTTACGAAGTGTGTTTGAGGAGTACCAAAAAGAGCTGACAGCAAATAATGCCCTCGATTTTGGCGAAATTATTTGCATGACTTACCGTCTTCTTCGCGACCGGTTGGATATTCGTGAGAGGTACCAACAACGGTTTCGGTACATTCATGTGGACGAATATCAGGATACAAATCGCGCTCAGTATCTGCTCCTTTCCCTACTTGCGGCTCCTCGGAATGGGGGACATCAAAATATCTGTGTAGTGGG
>JBDSKY010000178.1:0-5562 GCA_039916675.1 Bdellovibrionia bacterium | reverse complement strand
AGTCGCAATTGACCTCAGTCCTTGCCCTTCCCCTAAGCTTAAATATCGATTACCGTGACGCCCTTGGTTATACGGCACTTATGCTTGCAAGCCAAGAAGGCCATCTGGAAGCTGTCGTCACGCTTATTGAACGGTATGGTTCCATAATTTCTCTGAAGGATTTTGAAAATCATTTAGACGCTTACGATCTTGCGGGTATTCGCGGGCATAGCGCAGTATTGGACTACCTGCGCAGTAAAGGCGCCGGTCCTGTGGTTCACCCTTTTAATATTCATTTTCATCTAGAAACCGCATTTGGCCCTGATCACAATCACTGGCGGTAGGTGAGAGTGCTAATCTCCTGATCGGTTGAAATTTTTCTTATTAAATTCATCAATCAACATTTGAATGGGCGCGATATCGATGATTTCAGCTTTTAAGATGTCGATCATCTTTTGTATGACTGAAATTCCGGAAGTTACGTCTGATAGCTCTTTGATGTTCCAGTTTAGGCTTTTTATAACCATCTTGTAAGCATGGTATATTTTTCCAATTTTCTCTTCTTGATTTTGAATGCTCTCGCAAATATCAATGATTTCTGCATTAATCGCACGCACCTCCGGAGAGGTGCTCTTATCTTTATCCGATTTAGAATCAGATGGCAGGATCGGATCTGCAGCGTTTGCTTCGGGCACTTCTTCCTCTTTTAGTGCGAGATTCATCTTAACTTGAAGAACTGTGGGTATAAGAGCTTCAACCTCCTTCAGCTTTTCTGCGCTATCCCTTTCAAGTTCTTCCAAAAATTCAAAAATTACCTCTTCACCATTGTTAATGTTTTTCTCAATTTGAGCTTTGTAATCGTCTTGCTCAAGGATGATGGCTTTAAATTTTTCCCTCATTTGATCCAAGTCTTGATCGAGCCGAATAGCATCTTTCAAGACATCGTGGATTTTATGAAGTTCAACTTTTTGTCGGATTTTAAATAACTTTGACTCAAGCTTAAAGAGTTTAAACTGATCTTCGGGTAGATGTTCACACATGGCCCCCGCTTGTTCGACGGCATGAATTCTCAATATTTTCTGATTGATTTTAGATTCCAGCTTTTTTTGAGATTTCTTTAGTAATTTCAGTTTTTTCTCTAGCTCTGATTTCTCTAAGTAATATTCCGCATTAGAGGCAAATAGATAGCCATCTATAATCGAATTCTGGAGATGGCAAGCATTACAGGTGTCGCTTTTATCTGCTCGATCGCCCCCTAACGCGGGATTACTTTCAACAAACTCTACAGGAATCGCTCGACCGTAGGGGCCGATTAGACCAAGAAGATAGATGTCATGAAATTTTCCATGATCCAAACCTATTAGCTGCGACATACATTCGCTCAAAAGTTCTGACTTGTAGGATGAATCAACCACAAATACATTCTCGCTCAGCTTAAATTGTGCAGGATAACTTTTTTTTAAAATGATGGTAGTCTTTTGGGGTAACGCTAGGCCCGCGAATTTACACTCAATGCCTATTTTTTGCGCCGCCCATCCAGAATGAGGCGAACTCAATCCAATTGATAGAAAAAGTCCCATAAGAAGGCACAACCAACGCTTGAAGCTTTTCGACTTCGAACTCCTCTGAAAATCACAGGTACTAAACAATTGCATGCATTAGCTATATCAAATAAGTGTTATTAATAATATTTAATTAAAATTTAGCAGGGTTCATTAAAATTACCTAAGGTAAACAAGGTCTTACACGGTATAAGGACCCGTCGAATGCCACTAAGACTCTCGAAATAGCAGCCTCAAAACCACCCTAATTATTTGGCTACGCAGATGACGGTAACTGCTTCAGAAAAAGGCCAGCCGTTGGATATGGCGGTGTTACCTTCAATAAAAACTCCGTAACCTTCCATGCTTGAACGGGAGGAAGTCCAAAATCGATTAAGTCTAAAATCGGAATACCACTCTATTACAGAGGAGATGCGTCCATAGGAACGAAGCTGACTTGCAAACCTAATTAGGTCTTCTGAGGTGGGCACATGAGCCCCAAGTGCATTACAATGATGTTGTGCTTCCTCAAAAGACAGCTTGAGAACTGGACCCCTGCGGTTGCCGGGGACTGGGTCCGCATGGGGAGAATTGCCTTGAGGAGAGATACTGCGCCGAATAGACCAGCGCCATCCATGATCATCTTGAAGTACTGGACCTAGTTTCGGATCCTCAGAAATTGTGGCATGGGATAACCAAGACTTGGCCTGGCTTCTAGGATTGATTGCCAGAATCGCTTCGCTTCCTACTTTTTCGAATTTTTCATTGTCCTTGTTGACGCCGAGAGTTCGGAGTTGAGCTATATGCTCTTTGATGGCGGAGTACATCGTCTTGGGTACTGGCCTAGCACTGCTGGAAGAGATCGAAAGTAAGTTTTGAATTTCATTTCCCAATCTATGCAAGTGCTCCCCTAAAGCATCCTCCGGTATTACTTTTTGAAGCGCTTTGACTAGTTTAATTTTTTTAGTCTTGGCATACGTATTGGCAGTCATTAACTTTCCGAGAGTGCTTGCAAGATTCCAATCCAGAGCGTGGTGAATCATTTTTAGTTCCTCAGAGCCGACTTCAATGCCATCTTTCTTCAAGCGCTCAAAGGTCGAAGGATCCAGTAGAACACTGGAATTGGATTTTACTGACAAACAATTTTTTATTTGTTTAGTTGCAGCATAAACATCGCAGTGGTCATCTATAAGAACGGCCTGATCGAGATGTAGATGAGGATCTAAGATGTTAAGGTCCTTTTTCCCCTGGATGCGATGTTGTGATGAAAATACTCGATAAGGAATATGTCGATGAGTCAGTCGCTCAACCCTTTCCATAAGCTGCGCGACTAAATCGGCATTACGGGATTCCTTTCCTGCGCTAAAGAAGGTGAGTTGGACGTTCTCTACGCTTAATTCGAGTGCTGCTATCATTTCAATCGCATCAGGAATGACGGAGTAGGGACTCGCGAAACCTCCGCTGGTTACGAGAGTATCATCGATATCTAAGACGATTTGATTCGCATTTGGATTAAAAGTAAAATTTGGAGTTACCAATTGCTCTTGCGTTGCCTTCTTAAAGATATCTACCTTAATTGGATCATAGAGATTATCATTCAATTTGATTTCTGCCGAGCCTGCAAGACACGGAGGGGCCCCACTGAACAGCATTAAACCGATGACTATTGAATAGATTAAATCTTGCTTGGACTTTTTATAGGATGCCATGTGAACCATCTCTCGATTTATTTATGATTTAAGTCTATTTTAGTTTCAGACATGATTAAGTAAATGCTGTCAATGCAATTTTTGCACACATACTTCACAAAGTAAAGATACTTAGTCTTTCATATTTATCGTTCCCCCGTCTTGTTTCAAAAATCGTTAGTTCTCATGGACGATCCAGAAATAAATGCTTATTGTAATAAGAATGAAACGCCGGACCAATGTACTATTTACGCAGGTAAGAGAAGATTGGGGGTTTGGAATCATGATAGCGAGAGTTCTTGCGGCGCATTTCATGCGGAATTTACGTTAGAAAATGAGCGCTTTCTTGATGAGGAGCAAAGAGGGGTTGATGCCGCACGGGAGTGGGGATTGATTGATTAGTAGGGGGACATGATTTTAGAATGGCGTTGAGCACTGGATTTTGTATATTGTGCAATTTAATATATAAGGATAAACTGTTTAAATGATGAAATTCTTCAGACTCTCACTCCTATGCGTTGTCTTAATTAATATTATCATTTTACCAGTGAAGATTGGTTTTGCGATGGATGCAGTGAGACAACTAAATTCTTTACAAGAGCAAACCTCGCGGCAGCGGGAGCAAGCTTTGCGACGACAAAGTGTTCAAGAACGCCAGCAACAACAGCGTCAGCTGAATTCAAAGATTAAGGCGGAGACGGACAATGCGAAAGCATCGGCGAATGAGGCAAAAATAGCTGAGAAAGAGTTTAAAACTGATCTAAAGAGAGTTAAGAAACTAAAGAATCAAGAGAAATATGGAAAAGTGTCTGAGGCCGTTGCGCCATTTAGTAAACCTCTATCAAGACAACTATTGAGAAAAAGCATTCATGCGTCAGGCTCGTATCCCGCGGCGCTAAAGAAGGCGGTTGAGTCAGGAGATAAGGCCTATGATAAACATAAAACAACTTCTGACTATGAAAAGAAGGCCGTAAACCTTCTTAATATTCGGGCAGCACAATACCCTCCTGGGCATCCCGATGAGCTTTATATGGGAGGGCAATCTCTTCGCCACGAGAATGAGGCCAAGATTCATTTAGAAAAGGCGCTCAAGATTAACAATCAAACCATTAAACTTAGTGAAGAACATAAAGCTCTGAAGAAGAAATTGGGGTCTCCTCCTGAGTATTTACCTCCTAGCGTCCATGAGAAGGGCAAGGATTTAAATGATGGTCC
Organism: Bdellovibrionia bacterium; assembly: GCA_039916675.1. Taxonomy (GTDB): domain Bacteria; phylum Bdellovibrionota; class UBA1018; order UBA1018; family UBA1018; genus JBDSKY01. The sequence continues at coordinate 1,139 of JBDSKY010000178.1, read as the reverse complement.
TCCTTCTCCTTCTTATGATAGTCCTCCTGCTTATGTACCCTGATCTACTTTAATATTGGCTGGGCAATCTGGACGAGTTTCGAACTTGGTGTCGGAGTTTAGCTGCGTAATTTGCTTAAAAGGACCTATGCACTGTAAGGGTACCGATTGACCGATCGTTATTTGTGGCATGTTCCAATCCTAGCTTAGCCTCAAAAGCTTGAATTAACTCTAGCCCTCCCCCTTGGAGCGCGTAATCGAAAGCAGATCTGCCGGTGTTGTCCACTTTCCTAATTTGTTCCAAACTCAATTTTGAAAGTAATTTCATTGTTATTGGACCCAGCGCAGGGAACTGGCATTCAAGCATTAAGGGCGTAATGCCGCTATCGTCGGAGGTGTTCAAGTCTTCGGAAGGGAGAATATCCAGAAGTATTTCTGATATTTCGTTGAAACGAGAATAAATCGAATAGAAAAAGGCGGTTTGACCCCGTATGAGGACATAATTGAGCTGATCCAAGGACAATTTAGGGACTATTTGCTTTGCCAGCTGTGGGGCATTGTGAATGATGGCTTGATGCAACATACTAAGGCCATCCATTTTTTCATTTAATTGGTCCTGAGAAAGGTTTGAAAAAATTAGATTGTTAACGCGGTCATAGTGCTCGGTACTAGACTCAAATCCGTACAACGACACAACTAAAGGAGTTTCACCTTTATTATTACGTGCGCTTAGGTATTCAGATCCGAGAAGCGTTATCAGCTCTTGAAGTGAAGAAAATAAACCATTGCAAGCGGCAAAGTGAACTAGGGTATCACCGTTTTCGTTAACTTGACCGAACTGGTTAGAGTTTTCTTTCGCCAACAACCGGAGCAAATCAATTCGTTGATCCTTGACAATTTCGCTTAGAGAGGAATAGGGAATTATCAAGGATGAGTAGTCATTTGTCTCGTGAAAATATGGACTTAGTAAATACTTCCGAATCCCGCTATCACGACTGGAGAGATGTCTCAGATGCCTATTCACGCTCGAAATTCGAACTATATCGTGAAAATTTATTCTTTTTATTATCTCAATCTGGAGCTCCGTGGGTAGATTTAAGAACCGAGATTGATCAAAATCAGCGATTACTTCCATTTGTGCAGAAGAGTTTTGAGATATT
>JBDSKY010000177.1:0-8502 GCA_039916675.1 Bdellovibrionia bacterium | reverse complement strand
GGTGGAATGCTGAGAAAAATCTGATCCGCGCCAAATCGAAAAGTTTAGATATTCATCTGGCTAAAAATTTTCAAATAAATTTTAGATAGCAACGTGAAGGGGTTTTATTTTTATACAAGAATGGTTCAACTAAAGGCGTTGAGTTTCCTGACTGCTCTTTGGGAGAGGCAGGCAACTTCAGCGATGCCCTGGGGATTTTAATAAGGGATAATCCTCATAATATTCAGTATGACATGGTGAAATTCATTTAACTAAATTAATTAATTAATTAAATAAAGATTAAATTTATTTGATTATTATCTATAATGTGTTAAATATATCCAGCTTGTATTATATCTTTCAGGAGCTGGATCAGTATGAACTTATGGCTTAACAAAATTCTATGGACGATTGCCGGCCTCGCGGCTCTAGCGGGTGGCAATGCATTTGGAGCAGATACGTGGTGTATTGAGGATCCTGCTAATCCTCCTTGCGGGGGTGCCCCTGGCAAATGCACTTTTAATAAAGACTATTCCTACGGTGGATTTGTTGCTGATACTGCCATCGTCGCTAAGACTCGTTGGGGTAAGACACGAAACAAACCATTTATTAGTCAATATGCGCAGGTTTGCGACTTGGCGATCATCACTGGTCAACCGCGGATCATGGATAAAGCACGCGTCCTTGGAAATGCCCGTGTTTTTGGTAACGCACTTGTTTCCGGGAATGCTCGGATCTGTGAGAGTGCCAAAGTTTCTGGGAATGCTCGTGTTTTTGGGGAGGCTCAGGTCTACGGCGTTTCTCATGTATTTGGTGGTGCACAGGTTTCTGGCAATTCACGAATCTATGGTGAGGCATGGGTCTTTGCAAACGCCTGGATTCTAGAAAATGCTCAGGTCTACGGCACCTCTCATATCTCCGGGAATACTCGAGTTTTGGGAAATGCTGGGATCTTCGGGAATGTTCAGTTCTCCGAAGATGATCAGATCGAAGGAGATACTCAGGTCTCGATAGGCCCTCGAGTTTCTAGGCGTAGTCGAGTCACTTTTGTTTTGAGAAATTCGTTGGGCCAGCAAATTTCCCCGTCATCAATAGTGAGCACTCCACTTTCAAAAGAAGAATTGGAGAAGTTGAAAAAAGCTCGTGAGAAACTCAAAGAGACCAATTTGAAATTAGCCCTTCAGAAAATCAAGGAAGATCATGACACCTATCTGGTTTCATCCCCAAAAAGGGAAGAGTTGAAAAAGGATTCTAGGAACTCGGAAATAGAGATAGCCGACCTTGATAAGGACCTGGAGGCCTGTCCGCTTTGTCTAAACACTTTACAGCAACAGAAAAACTTAGTTTTCACGAAATGCGGCCATTTTATATGTAAGCCTTGCTTTGATAGTTCGAAGCGCCTGTTAAAGTTGTGTCCGATGTGCAGAAGAAATGATTTTAAAGAGACCACATTGGAAATTCAGTACCCTTCTGTTACGGACCAAATACCTGATGCGCTGCCCCCTACATAGGACAAATAAAATTTCGGCGTAGTCAGCCTTCTCTTGAGCGAGTCATACATTGGTGGTATGCAGCCCCCATTACAAAGGGGTTGGTTATGAAAAGTGTAGTTCTAGTTTATTCCGGTGGTTTAGATACGTCTGTGTGTATTCCTTTAATGAGGGAAGAGTATGGTTACGATCATGTCATCACAGTTACCGTCGATGTTGGCCAACCGATTCAAGATATAGAAGAAGCCGCTGAAAAAGCGAAAGCCATGGGCACTGAACACTACACTGTAGATGCTAAAGAAGAATTTGCAGCCGCTTACTGTTTCCCATCGATCCGCGCGAACGGCTATTATGAAGGTTACCCGATCAGCACTTCAATTGCGCGCCCTTTGATTGCTGCTAAGGCTGTGGAAGTAGCTCGGCAAAAAGGAGTGAAAGATTTTGCGCATGGCTGCACCGGCAAAGGAAACGATCAATTTCGTATTGAATTTGGAATTCGCGCTTTGATGCCTGACGCAGTAATTCATGCTCCAGTGCGAGAACGCAACATGACTCGGTCTTGGGAAATAGAGTACGCTTTGATGAAGGGCGTTCCGATCAAGCAAAGCGTTGATAAAATCTGGAGCATTGACGAAAATCTTTGGGGCCGGTCGATTGAAGGTGGGCGACTTGAGGAGCCTAACTACGCTCCTCCGAGCGAAATTTTTCAATGGACTCAAGATCCTCTTCTTGCACCTGACCGAGTGACTGAGATCCAAATTGAGTTCGCTAATGGTGTTCCCATTCGAATCGGCGGAGAATCCATGAGTCCAGCTAAATTGATTGCGGCTGCAAACCAACTTGCCGGAACTAATGGAATCGGACGTATCGATATAATGGAAGATCGAATGATGGGACTGAAAGTACGCGAAAATTATGAATGCCCGGGTGCCACTCTTCTCTTAGCTGCACATAGGGCCTTGGAAGCTTTAGTGCTGACGCGCGACGAATTAAGATTTAAGGCAAGCGTGGATGCGGAGTGGAGCAAGCTGGCTTACGAAGGTCTTTGGTTTGATCCTTTCAAAGATGCTCTGGAATCCTTCATTGGCAAGACTCAAGAGCGGGTGAGCGGATCTGTATCGCTGAGGCTTTATAAAGGATCCTTTCAAGTAATAGGCAGAGTGAGCCCGTGGGCTCTTTACTCTGAAGAGATGGCGTCCTTCGACACTACTAGTTTTGATCAAAGAGAAAGTACAGGAACTGTAAAGAACTTTGGCCTGCAATCACGGATGTATTTCCACCTCAAAGAAAAGCTTGGAACCTCGTCGTGAGCAAACTTTGGGGCGGACGTTTTGAGAAGGAAACCCATCACCTTGTGGAGGAGTTTACACACTCTTTAGCGATCGACGCACGACTTTGGGAATGTGATCTAGCGGGAAGCAAGGCTCATGCCCGAATGCTGGGCAAGGTTGGGGTTCTTTCTGCGGATGAAAGTGCCCAAATAGTGGCTGGTCTGGAGTGGGTACATGAAAAAATTGCTAATTCAGGCCTACTCGGCAGTAAACTCTTCAATCCGGCAGGAGAGGATATTCATTCCGAATTGGAACGTCTCCTAACCGAAAAAATTGGTCCCTTAGCGGGAAAGCTTCATACCGCCAGAAGTAGAAATGATCAAGTCGCGACCACAACTCGACTCTACCTCAGGCAGGAAATCAAGAGCCTGGAAAAGGAGCTTCAATCTCTTGAGACTTGGATCCTTGAATTCGCTGAGCGCAACCTCGATACCATGATGCCCGGGTTTACTCATATGCAGCACGCCCAGCCTATTAGCTTGGCACAACATTTCATGGCCTATTTTGCCATGTTTCGAAGGGATTCAGAACGACTTCAAGATTGTAGCAAGAGAGTCAATGTAATGCCCTTGGGGTCGGCAGCTTTGGCAGGAACTTCCTTTCCAATTGATCGTGAAATGACGGCCGCTGAGTTGGGTTTTGCGGAGGTTTCATCTAATAGTCTCGACGCGGTTTCTGATCGGGATTTTGTTGTGGAATTTCTTTCCGCTGCGTCTTTGATAATGACGCACTTATCCCGTTTGTCCGAAGAACTGATTCTGTGGAGTACACCAGAATTTGGTTTTGTAGAGTTAGACGATTCTGTCACGACTGGAAGCAGCATCATGCCGCAGAAAAAGAATCCGGACGTAGCTGAATTAATTCGGGGAAAAGTAGGTCGAGTCAACGGTGCATTAGTGGGAGCTTTAACTTTATTAAAGGCTTTACCACTTTCCTATAACCGCGATCTTCAAGAAGACAAAACCTTCCTCTTCGAAGGTATAGATACTACGCGTTCCAGCCTCCGGCTCATGCAGCTCATGTTAGAAGGTGCACGGTTTCGACAGGAAAGGATGGAAAGTGCGTTGAAAGGCGATTTTTCAAACGCGACGGACCTGGCAGATTATCTAGTGCGTCGAGGTCTAACCTTTCGGCAGTCTCATGAGATAGTAGGTCGAGTAGTAAGGGATTGTATAGAGCAATCCATTGGCTTGGAAGATATGACACTTGAAGGTTTGCAGCGCTATTCCCCATTGATTCAAGCCGACGTGGTAGCAATTTTGAAACACCGTGATGTTATGCAAGCCCGCATTTCGCAAGGGGGGACTTCGCCTTCCTCGGTGAAGGCACAAATTGCTGAAGCCAGGAGAAACACTTTTATATTTTAGGGCAATCAGTTCGAAGGCTATTAAATTCGAAGTGCTGAACAGTAAGTGTTTCGCCGGGCGACAATAGTTCCGCTACCAGGCAACACGAGTATTCGGGTCCTACAGTAATGTCCTGCATTAACCAGTTCTTGGCGGCTGCAAAACTATCAGGAACAGCGCGAATTCGGGCGAGAGCGCCGGGGGCGAAAGACACGTCGAGCTGATTCATTTTTATGGAACCAATGCTCTCTCCCCATGCTTTTACAAAGGCTTCCTTCCGACTCCAGAGATTAAAAAAGGCATGGAGTTGCTGAGTGTCGGGAAGTGCATGGTATTCCGCTTGCTCCGACTTTGAAAAATATCTTTCTAAAATGTTTTGCCGTTGCTTGAGATCTCGAATCTTTTCTACGTCGACGCCGATTCTTCTGAATCTTTGAGCAACAGCTATAAGGGCTAAATCCTGAGAGTGAGAAAGGTTGAAGGAAACTCTTTGGTCCCCGTAGGATTCCGCAAGAGCAGGTTTATCTTTTGGACCATACTCAAAAATCAATTGATCCGCGTCAATTTGAGTATAGTGACTCAGAATTAATCTCAAGGCACCTCTACCCATGAGGAAGCGACTGCGATTTCGGTCGTCAATATAACGATCTGCGCGCCCTAGCTCTTTCGTAGAAAGTAGATCCCTAATATACTCGAGCTTCAAAAGTGGAGAATCTAAGTCCATGTGCCAAAGATGAACTTGATCCTTTTTTAAATTTTCGTTCACTTTACCAACCGACGAAACATCGCCCGGCGTGAAGCGATAACAAATCCCACTAACCAAACCAGGAGAATAGGAATGGCCTTCGCTTCAAAGGGAAATCCCAGAGTAATGGTGCGCAAAAGCGAAACCACGGAAGTAAGGGGAAAGATCCAAACCACGGTTTGAGCAGCTGACGGTAAATTTTCAATGGGGTAAAAGACTCCGCAAAATAAAAACATCGGAAAAATAACAAGATACTGCGGATACGAAATCTGCTCAATAGTTCTGCTGTAAGCAGCGACTATTAGCCCCATTGCAGAGAAAAGAAGAGCGGCTAAGAAAGCGAGTGGAAAAATAGCAACTAATGAAATAGGCCTAAAATCACCCATCGCTACTCCAATTAAAGTCACGACTTCGGCAGCCATTGCAGCTTTGCCGGCACTCCAGATCAGCTCGCCCCAAAGAACCTCAGATAAAGTAATCGGCGTGATCGACATGGCCTGGAAGATCTTCTGATAATACATCCGGATGAAGCCGCCATAGGAAGTCTCAAAGAAGCCCTGAAAAAGTAAGGTTTGCCCTATAATTCCAGAGAAAATAAAGCTTCTGTATTCGATGGAGGTACCATTGACTTGAAGCTTTCCAATCAGGCTCCCCACTCCCACTCCGAATGACAACAAATAAAGGAAAGGCTCTGCGAAGGTCGTGACCAGGTAGTAAAATACACTTCTTCTAAAAACGTCAAAGTAACGGAGCCAAACGCACCTAACTGCCCAAACCGAATCTGGTAATCTCATAAGCCGTTCACCCCGAGCTTGCTGCCTGTCAGCTTAAGATAAACGTCTTCTAAATTAGGGGGACGTGTCCATACAGTTCCAGGACGAATATATTCTTCTATAACAGGCTGAGAAATGTATTTGGCGATCAAGTCAGAAGGGGATTCGATATCGAGAATTTTTCCTCGATCAATAATGGCAATTCGATCACAAAGGCGCTCCGCTTCATCCATATAATGGGTGGAAAGGAGAATTGCGATGCCATCTGTTCTGCACTGCGTTAAAACTTCCCATAAGGAACGACGTGCATCTGGATCTAAACCAGTGGTCGGTTCATCTAAGACCAAAACTTTAGGTTTGGAGACAAGAGCCCGCGCTACCTGTAGGCGCCGGCGCATTCCGCCTGAGAGGCTTTCTACCGGTTGTTTGGCTTTTTCTTCGAGACCAAACCGATGCAGGAGTTCTTGAGCACGGATTCGTCCTTCGGTCGCGTCTACTCGAAAGAAGGTGGCATGCCTCACAAGCTGGTCAAAAACACTAAAGTCTGAATCTAGAGTGTCTTCCTGAGGAGAAACTCCAAGATGCTGCCTCGCTAGCTTTGGAACTACGTGCACATCATGCCCTTGAATCAAAACCTGCCCCGATGTGACCGGGTAAAATCCTGTTATACATTGAATCGAGGTAGACTTTCCGGCCCCGTTCGGGCCCAAGAGGCCGAAACACTCTCCCGCTTTGACATCAAACGAGACGTCCGAGACCGCTTCAAAGAAGTTTCCAGTGCTAAGTCGGTATTTTTTAGTCAGATGCATTACTTTTAATGGAGATATTGCCGTAGAAATCTTTGTCATCTCCTTATAACTATCAAATCGAACGTGACTGGGCAAACTTTCATTGGAATCTCGTCTCCCATCCATTGGATCGGCATTCAAAATGGAAAAAAACTCAAAGGTCTCATTGATGCATAATTATGCGCATATATTGCATAATCATGAATAGGTAGATTAAAAATCCTTGTTTGAACCGAATCCATTTGAAATCATAACCAAAAGGTGTAGAACCCTTTTTTCTTCTTGAGTTACTCTTGGATGATAGGGCACGGAAAATGATAAAAGTTCCAAAAATTTCAGTCGTGATAGTTGGAATCAGTGGTTATGCAGGGCTCGAGTTAGCGCGGCTTTTGCTCCGTCATTCTTTTGTACATCTCAAAGCCGGTTATACAAGCCAAGGAGATTTTCAACTCTCCGATGCCTTAGCTGAAGAAGGCGCCGCAAAGGTGCCAGTGTTCCCTCTTGACCCGAACCCGATGGATAAATCAGAAAATTCCCTTCTCAGTTTCGCAAAACAGGGAAACCTGGTGTTTCTCGCTACGCCCGCCGAAGTTTCCTCAAAGTGGGCGCCAAAATTAATTCAATTGAGATGTAATGTAATCGACCTGAGCGGGGCGTTCCGATTGTCGTCCGCTTCTGCTAAAAAATGGTATGGGGCACCTGAAGAAACAGATGGCGAGTTTCATCGCTTACTTGCTCAAGCTGAATACGGACTGATTCCTTGGATAGGACCCTCGCAGACGGGATCATCTGTTCGAGGTCGCTTAGTTGCAAATCCTGGTTGTTATTCTACCTGCACCTTAATGGCGCTTCTTCCTTTGTTACAAGATGGTCTTATTGATCCGGATTCCTTAGTGATTGACGCAAAGTCTGGAACAACCGGGGCTGGTAGAAAAGCGGCGCAAAATTTGCTTTTTTCTGAAGTAGAGGGAGAGTGTCTGCCTTATAAAGTAGGACAACATCAGCATTATCCCGAAATTTGCGAGTATGCAGATAAGCTAGCTGCTACAAAAATTGAACCTTTCTTTACGACTCACCTGTTGAGTATCCGTAGAGGGATGATTGCTTCCATTTACGCCAAGACTTCCCAGAACTCAGGAACCGTAACGCTGGATAAAATTACATCGTGTTATGAGAAAGCCTACAAAGATTATCCGCTCGCGAAGGCCCTTGCCTTGGACTCAAGATCCGCTTACGGTCTTTCTCTCAAGCGTGTTGTCGGAAGTGCTCGTGTAGAAATCCGATTTCATCTCAGTGGAAATAAACTCACAGTGTTTTCTTTAATAGATAACTTAATGAAGGGTGCCGCAACTCAGGCGGTCGAAAACATGAACCTTATTTTTGACTATCCGTTAACTACGGGATTAACTGAATTGGAGGGGTTACTATGACTCCAGGACCTGGAATTGCGCGAACACCATTACCTAAGGGATTTACTGCTGGAGGAATAAATTGCGGAGTTCGCAAATATCGTCCAGATTTGGGCCTGCTCTTGTCTGAAAAAGATGCGGTAGTGGCGGGTGTTTTCACGCAGAACAAATGCAGAGCCGCTTCTGTTATTTATTCCCAAGGAATTCTCCCCTCCGATCATATTCGTGCCATCGTCACTAACAGTGGACAAGCCAATACGGCAACCGGCAGCCGAGGTTGGGATGATAACTGGAAGATGGTTTTAGCCACCGCGCAAGCCGCAGGATGCCTTCCTCATCAAGTTGTCACGGCCTCTACCGGAGTGATCGGTGTGCCTATGGATATTGATAAAATTGTCGGCGCAATCCCATCATTTCCAGATCGCATGGGACAATCTGCTGAACCCTTCGCCCTTGCAATTTTGACTACAGACTTAGTTCCGAAAACAGTGACAACAACTGTGCAGCTTCGAGATGGAGAAGTCCGGATAACTGGAATTTGTAAAGGATCTGGAATGATTCACCCTAATATGGCAACCATGCTGGGGTATCTTTTAACGGACGCAAAGTTGACCTCCACCTTGGCCAAGGCTTTGTTAGCG
>JBDSKY010000176.1:0-4013 GCA_039916675.1 Bdellovibrionia bacterium | reverse complement strand
TCAGCCTTAAGAAGTTACTGCGGTCGAGTTTTGCCTCGCGTGCTGCAGCCGATACATTGCCTTTGTGACGGCTGAGGGTCTTGGTTAAATAGCTTCTTTCGAATGAATTGCACCACTGTTTTTTAAGTCGAGTATAGGTTTGTCCTTCTTCTGAAGAACGATTTTCTATTGGATTGTCTCGGTTTCGGGTGGTGAGGGTCTCTAAAGGAGATGTGTTTAAAGGGTCTAAGATTAGGGCTGTATTCGAATTCGAAAGCAAGGCTGAGCGTTTGATGAGGTAAAGCAGTTCGTGTGTGTTTCCAGGCCAGCTGTAGGCTGATAGCGTCTTTTCGGTCTCGGGCGAAAATCCGGGGAATTGTTTACCTTCGTTCTTAAAATGGAGTTCCGCAAAATAGTTAGCCATCGGTAGAATGTCCTCGGGACGATTTCTAAGCGGCGGAATTTCTAAAGTTAGCCCAGAGAGCTGCTGGTAAAGAGTTTCAGAAAAAGTATTTTTAGAGATCGGGAGGGAGGGTGTCCCTTTCAAGTTCTGATCAGTTTCGGAGACGAGGCGGATATCAAAGGTTAGGTCTTCAGTTCCGCCAACGCGGCGATATTTTCCGTCTTTTAAAACCGTCAGAAGTTTGTTTTGCAAAGTCGGTGACAGGTGTTCAATTTTTTCAAGAAAAACGGTACCTCCTTGCGCAAGGTCGAATATGCCATTTAGTATGCATTTCTGATTGAAGGCAAACTTTTCTTCTCCAAAAATTTCTTTTTCTAAAGTCATTTCATCTTTGGTCAACGCACAATTCAAAACTAGCCAAGCGTTTTTGCTCCGGCGTGATCCTTGATGGATCATCCGTGCGAGGCTTTCTTTGCCCACGCCAATCTCACCTAAAATGAGTACATGGGGTTCTGGTGCCGTTCCGCGAAGTGCCTCTCGACGGAGGTTTTTTAGACAATTGTTGATTGTCGCGATAGATTCTGATTTCGCAGTAAAACAATATTCATCTTCTTTATATATAAACTGTGTCAAGTCCATGAAGTCTTCTCGGACACATGAGGGCTAATACTTGAGTGAATTAACAATTCTTCTAATTAAAGACTTTTTTGAGACTTCCATTTTACCACAATCCCCTGGGTGAGGATTTGGCCTTCCAAACCGTCATCTGAGCATTCGGGCCGAGGGTAAGTTTCTTGGCGTCCATCTTCCAGGTAAACAACTGATTTTACATCTATTACAGCATCGCCCCCTTTTTGCTTAGCTGTGGATACAAGGTCTCGGACCGACTTATTGAAATAGTTATTGCAGAGGTATTTCTCTTCGTGAAGCTCATCTAAGGAAATAAAGTCGACTTTAGACCGGACTGTTCCGAGGGTGACATAAGGTCTTTGACTGTTTCCAATAAAGGCTTCGCCTTTCGGGAAAGGGTAATGTTTAAGCTTGGTTGAAGGTAAGGTGCTACATCCGATTAAGCTTAAAAGGCCGATTAAGCTGGCGCTGAGCAGTCGATTTTTCATTTAATTTCTATTTTACACTGATTCTAAATGCAGTAAAGGACCCGGAGGAACTAGCCTCCGGGTCCTTTATCGCCACGGGAACCACATCAGTGTGTGGGGGGGGAAGTGGGGTCCCCATGGAAAACTGAGCGCAAGATACAGTTTAAAAGTGATTAGTGCAATAGAAAAAAGCGGGAAGATTCTATTTTTTTTGTTCTAAGGTCTATTGAGGATCTACCGGATCTGCCACTTCAGAGATAAAGCTATGGTTCCAAGCGTGTTTCATGCACAGATCAATCTCTTGCGAGCTTAGACCCATTTCTGTTTTGCAGTTCTCGAATTCCTGCGGAAGCGAGACCCCAAACATTCCTGGATCATCCGTATTGATACTGACAGGGACTCCAGCTCTAAGTATCTGAGGTAAAGGGTGCTGCTTCAAGCTAGGAACAGCCTGAGTTAACCAATTGCTAGTCGGGCACATTTCTAAGCAGATTTTCTTTTCTCGGAGATATTCCATGAGTTTGGGGTCGCGAACGCAAGTCACTCCATGACCAATTCTTTGAGCGCCCAAGAGTTCTATAGCTTCCCAAATATTCTCGGGACCTGCAGCTTCGCCCGCATGAATCGTAATATTAGCTCCACTTTGGCGGACTTTTTTAAAAGAAGACTCAAATAGACGGCAGGGGTATTGATCTTCATTGCCTGCGAGATCTAAACCTATGAAATATTGGCGGTTTTTTAGAAAGAACTCTACGGTCTGGTCAACATTATCAGGGCCATAATCGCGGCTGGCGATGCATATCAAGCCTGCACTCATGCCAGGGAATTGATAGAGTCCCTGGTTAATGCCGGAATGGAAGGCAGCTAGTGAATCTTCAGGACTTAGTCCACTATATTGACCGACGAAATTGGGTGAATAGCGGAGCTCTGCCTTGAAAGTTCCCTCTAGCCAGCAATCCTCAAGCACTTCGAAGGCGACTCGTTCTAAAACGTCAGGGCGGTCTAAGACCTTCTGAAAGAGCGTGAACTGCGCCAGGACTTCGCTTAAGTCTTTAAGGGGCTTCCGTAGTATAAGCTTCTCTCGGAATGCCTCTAGGCTCGTGCTCTGGGCCTCTAGCCCGCGTTCTTGCGCGAGCTTGAGGAGTGTGTCAGTTCGAAGTGATACATCTAAATGGCGATGAAGTTCAGCTTGCATCAAGACCCCATAATATGAGCACCGCTGTCCACGTACATGGTACTTCCGGTGATGTGTTTGCCCAGAGGTGAGCATAGAAATGCGGCCAGCGCGCCAACGTCATCACCCGTGATGTTTTCGTGCAGAGGGGTTTTCTCTTCTGCGGCGGCGAGCATGGTGCGGAAATTTCGGATTCCGGCTGCAGCCAGGGTTTTAACAGGGCCTGCAGAAATCGCATTAACCCTAATTTTTTTGGTACCTAGATCATAGGCGAGGTACCGGACGCTTGCTTCTAAAGCGGCCTTGGCAACTCCCATGACGTTGTAATTGGGGACTACTTTTTCGGCGCCATAGTAGGATAGAGTCACAATGGAGCCATTCCGGCCTTCCATGAGGGGTTCTGCCCGTTTGGCTGCTGCGACAAGAGTATAGGCACTAATATCCAATGCCATTCTAAAACCTTCACGCGAAGTATTTACAAATCGCCCTTCCAGATCCTCTCGATTGGCAAAAGCGACTGAATGGATCAAAATATCCAAACCACCCCACTTTTCTTTTACTTTATCGAACAAAGCATCTATTTGGCTGTCCTCACCGAGGTTGCAGGGCTCAATTAAATCAGCCTGGACGGATTCGGCCAAGGGGCGTACGCGACGCTCCAAGGCATCGCCCAGAAAGTTAAAAGCTAGTTTTGCCCCACCTTGGTGGAGTGCCTGGGCGATGGACCAGGCTAAACTTCTTTCGTTTGCTACCCCTAAAATGAGTGCTTTTTTTCCTTCAAAAACTTTCTGATCTGAATTCAACATGAGTTCCCTCTCGGCTTTTTATAGTCGGTGTCGTAATGTTTGCGCAAGAAGGAAAATTGAATGCCATTTGCGAAGATAACAAATCGATTCGACCCCTTTTGGATGCAGTGGGTGGGTACCGTACGCAGAGGCTTGAGTTCAGTCTTTTTTGACGGGGTATGTCTAGGTTTAATCGGAATTTGGTGGTCAGGCGGTGTGAGTTATCACGGTCACATTTACCTCAAACATGGGGCGGACCCACGTAGGGCTGTGATTATTTGGGCCTTGTTGGGATACTTCTGCTTCAAAGATCTGCGTAAGACGAGCCTGATGTTGAGAGCAGTTCGGCGCGTGGGGGCGCTTTTGTCGATTCCTACGTTCAGGTGGAGTGCTTATTTAGTTTGTTGTCTGGGCGCAGCTCAATTGGCTGTCGCACAGGTTCTTGCGATGAGGGTCACACTTTGGGATGTGGGGATTTTTCATCAAATTTTGTGGAGCTTGGTTCACGGGTTGGGTTTTAACAGCACACTCAGTGGAGCCGGAGATTTTTTAAGTGATCATTTTGCGCCTTCCTT
>JBDSKY010000175.1:0-9333 GCA_039916675.1 Bdellovibrionia bacterium | reverse complement strand
AGGCAGACACGATCTGGCCCTCAGTTAGCGCAGTCACGCCAGAGCTAGTTTCACTCGCTCATCAAAAAAATCTGGGTGTTTTCACCTGGGTCGCGAATACCGAAAGAAAAATGAAATCGTTAATTGCCGCCGGAGTCGATGGCATCGGCTCTGACGTTCCTGATAAACTTAGAAACCTAGTTCGATAAAAGTAAGGAAAATTCGAATGAAACTTATTTCAATCGGCCTATTTGGGTTATTGGGAGTTTTTGCGCGCTACTACCTTGGAATTTTGATGAGTCGCTATCTGCCGATCGCTTTTCCATTTGGAACGCTATTTATCAACCTATCGGGGGCTTTTCTAATTGGTGTGGTGTGGGTACTGGGAATGGAAAAGGCGGCAATCCCCCACAATACTCTCATAGGGATTATCGTGGGATTCTTAGGAGGATTCACTACTTTTTCTGCCTATTGTCTTGAATTCGTACGTTTAATTGAAGAATCTAAATTTATTTACGGCATCCTTTATGTAAGTCTGAGTCCTGCCTTGGGCTGCCTTGCAGCCTATTTCGGTATGTACCTCGCGCGGCTCTAAAAAGGCTTTAAAAACTCAACTATTAACGCCATCTTACCGATACTTTAATGAGTATGCCGGAAAAAAATCACTACCCAAAGGTAGCAATTGCTTTTCTAATGACTTTCCTTGTGATGTTGGCAGACATCACCATAGACACCTTAAACCAATCCATGATCTTCAATCGACTTGGATCGGACTACATTGGGCCAATGAACTTTGTAAAGGCTATAAGCGTAATCACTGCTTCAATGGTGAGCACTCGTTTTTCAGGTGCTGGCCGAAATCGTTATTTTATCATTCTTTTCCTAGTTATTATAGCCGGAATGGAACTGATAGCGGCGAATTGGATCCAAATACACTTAGTAGGTGCTATCGTACTCTCTGTAGCGGTGGAAGGAGCTTTGCTGGTCGGATTCAACTTTCTCTTATGGCCCGTTCTTAGCGAAATATTTCCGGTCTTGATAAGGAAGCGGGTATTTCCTTTGATCGCTATGGGATATGGTGTCGCCGGCGTCGTGGCGGGAATAGCGATCGCAGAATCACTTCAGCGATTTCAAGTTCCAACTTTGGCACAGGTCTTTTCGGGGCTTGTCTTATTGACGGCTGTGTTGGCTTTCTTTTTGTTAAGAGGGGTTGAAACAAAAATTGTTCACATAAAAGAAGAAGAAGCCGAGGGATTTTTCAAGGGAATCGCAATGTTTTCTACCTTGTCTTCGCGAATTCCGTTTTTGAAAGTTCTGTTTGGCTACATAGTTTTTGTCTGGTTCCTTTTTAGGCTGAGCGACTATCAGTTCGGGCTGACCCTTCAATCCATGGCAGGCTCGGAAGCTCAGTTCGCGACCTGGCTAGCGTATTTTTATTCAATCGTAAACGTCTTCCTGGTGTTCTATCAATTGCTCTTCGCCCAAAAGCTTCTTGTCGGCCAGGGGTTAACCCGCCTGATGTTATTCTTTCCTATCACCATGGCCGCTACGTCACTTTTGTGCCTGCTATTTTCCTCTAACTGGCTCATTATATTGAATCGGGCCATCGTTAATACTTTTCTCAACGTCATTGTTTTCGGCGCGATTGCCCTCACTTACAATATCGCCCCTTCGGATACTCGAAGTCGAGCACAGGCCACAGTAGAAGGATTCAGTAGCTGCATCGCAACCTGCACTGCAGGCCTAGTGATTTATCTCTTCAGCCACCTATTGCCGCATCCGGTTGCCGAAATTGGGATGAAGATATTAATCTTAACGGCATGTCTGCTTTGTCTGTGGTTAGCTTTCAAGCTAGGACAGACTTACATCGAAGCGGCCTTGAATAACCTGAGGTCCCATGATCGTGAGCTTTTTATTAACTCGATCCAGGCTCTCCAAGAAAAAGGACACCGCATTGCTATTCAAAGACTGCTTCAGGTGGCTGTAAATCGACACAAAGCCTATGATCCAGAAGGAGTCAGCCTGGCTACTCATACGCTAGCGCAGCTGAAGAATCCGGAACTACTCGGCTCGATTCTGGATAGGTTTGAGGGTAATGACCTTGTCGAGACGCTCTTCGCCATCAATACGCTGCAAATCTATTATGCAACCGAAATCAAGAAAGATGTCTTGTTGAAATACAGAATTCAACAATGTATTGAAAAAATTCTAATTACCAGCGCCATAGGTGATGATACTGCCAGTATGGTTAACGCAACAGCAGTTCGACTCTATTTCACTGTCGCTAGAGATGAAGATATTCCCCGCTTTCTTGAATCAAATTTATCGAGCTCCGACAATCGAGTTATCTCTAATACGCTAGAGGGGCTCCCACAGCTTTCGAGCAAGTACAGTCACCTCTATATTGAGCGATTCCTTAGCCATCCCAATCATCGGGTACAGTCTACCGCAATCGTGGAGCTTTGGAAAGTCCATGAGAATAAGGAACCCTTAGTGCACGCCCTGAAAGAAATGTTGGACGATCAAAATCCACTCCACTTAATTGCGGGAATCTGGGCCGTTGGACGAACCCGGGCCATAGAGCTTCTTCCAGTCTTAGTCAAATTGCTGGAAGCAGATCCACTCCCCTCGGTCCGTATTCATCTCACTTACGCGCTCATGCGCTTTCCTCTCAAAGTGCTTCGCAAAGAACCAGGTCTGTCAGCAAAGGTAATTGAAGATGCCCACCATCTAGTACTGAAGGAGATGTTGAGCGTCGATAATCCTGGAGCGGCACGGCGCAGCTGCTGGCATGCAAGTTATTCGCATCCTTCGCATTTTGAAGGGCTTGAAGATTTGATTGTCCTGTCTACGCCGGAATACGTGGATTTTCTGTATCGAATCCTTTTACAATTAGGTCCTGAGCAGCAACAACTTTTGAAAATCGTAGAGCGTTACCAAGGATTGTCTTCAAATCCGAAATTTATACCGGGCTCCATTCGAACAAAGCTTTCATCAAAAGCAGCTTGAGTTTTACTTGGAGTCGAAATCGTGAAAATATTAACTGACCTACTTCGCTTTGTTGAATTCCTAAGGATTTGCGCTTATACCTTCCGAGTACGTAAACTCAGGAGACCTCAAATGAAAGCTCTTATTAAAACTCTCAGTGTAGCTTCTTTTATCTGTGCAATTTCGGCAGCCGCCGTTTCAGCAAATGATGAAATTTTAACTCTTCCCGATACACTCTACTGCAAAGGCGTTCAAAGCCTCAAAGGGGAAAAAGATTTCTGTAATCTAAAAGACTACGCTTCAATTAAGCTTTCACAGCTCAATTCAAGGACTCCAGTTTTAGGGGAAGACGAGGACCAGGGCACTTTAGAACTCGACAAGAGTGACCATAAAGTCATTTTAGATTTTGGCGTGGGTGCTCACGGCGGCGACCAGTACTCAACCTATACCTTTTCAAAAAAAGGAATGGCTGAACTAGCCTTAGGGAAAGCCGTTCAGATTTCTGGTCTATATGAAGATGGTTACGATTGGGTCGATGGTTACCATGTTCGCGCGCTTATTTTGCTTCAATGCCATAAATAAATCGAAGACCGACAGGTTTGTTAGTTCCAAGACAAGGAAGTCACACTCAAGACTGACCTAATTAGTCATGTTTTATCGGATGTTTTCTTACACCTCTAAGGATTTATTCTACTAAATCTGTTATGGTGCGTGTACTTATGTGCGGACGAGCTTATCAAACCTACACTCAAGAAGAACTTGCTCTTCGATATTTAAATGAGAAACCACTCGACCTCCCAAACTTCAGCCCTAATTTCAATCTGTGCCCAACTCAGCTTTGCCCGATAGTCGTTGATGATCAGGAAGGAAATAAACAGCTTAAGCTCTTTCGTTGGGGCCTTATTCCACATTGGTCAAAAGATAAAAAATCCGCGTTTAAAATGATTAACGCTCGTTCTGAAACTGTGACCGAAAAACCCTCCTTTCGAAATGCCGTCCGGCACCGGCGTTGTATTGTGCCGCTGAGTGGTTTTTACGAATGGAAAAGAGATGGCGACGTAAAACGTCCCTTTGCCATTTCACTCAAAGACCAAGCCGTGATGAGTGTGGCAGGGATCTGGGAGACCTGGATCTCCCCACCTGTTGAGGAAAGTTCCAAAGAAGAACTCCAGGGCGAGAAGATCTTTAGTTTTTCCATTTTAACCACTGAAGCTAATTCTGCCATGCAATCTATTCATGATAGAATGCCGGTAATATTAAATCCCGAAACTGAAGAAAGATGGCTTGATCCAAAACTCACGGATCCCTTACTCTTAAAAGACTTTTTTAAGCCCTGCCCTTCCGACTGGCTGCAAGCTTATGAAATCGCTCCGCTGATAAATAATCCTCGGAACAACACACAGGAACTTTTAAAGCCGTTATCAACCGGGGAAACTTAACCAAAGGAATCAACCATGCCCTTTCAAAATTGGAAACTTTCGGCACTTTCTAAATTTCTTCCCCTCCTGGTCCTTTTTTTAACTTCAGAATCCTTCGCAAAGGTAACCGGATTAATTAATTGGCAAGAAAATGGTGCCAATGTAATTCTTCCGAAGATTGAAGGAAAAAATACCAAAACCATTCCCCAGCTCTATAAAAATGCACTCGAACACTCTGTTTCTTACAAAACATTCAGCCCTTTTTTCGGTAAGGAAGGTAAAATCGCGGAGCAATTCGAGACCGGCAGTCTCTCTGACCTACCCGAATTAAAGACTCCACACGACACAGTCCCTTTCGCATTTTTTGCAAACTCCCCAAAGTTAATGAACTCAACCGATAAACCTTTTCAAAATTTCAAAAAATCCCTAGGGGCTGCCGGGGCCGCTTTCTATGTAATTCCGTTTGGAATCGACACCCTCTTAACCGACAAAGAGGACTTAAAAACCTATTTCGATTTAATATCCAAGCAGTTTCCAGCACTTATTTCACCGGGTGGAGAAGATATCGATCCTTCACTGTATGGAGAGAGAAACACCTTCTCGGTCGACCTCAACCTAACCCGCGATAAGGTCGAGATGCAGCTCATCAGAAACTTTGTTAACACTGGGCAAGGCGTATTCTACGGAATTTGTCGGGGTCATCAAGCCTATGCTGTTGCAACGGGCGGACTCTTGATTCAAGATTTACCCGTTCAGCTATCTCCCAATGTCATTCATAGGCCCACCAAAAATCCGGATGGCTCGTTTACCAGCTCCTGGCATTCGATCATATTGAATGGCAAGGATAACGCATTATTTCAAGCGGTAGAGAAAGAGTCGATTTTAGTGAATAGTCGGCATCATCAGGCCGTAAAATCGATCCCTCCTACCTCGGGCGATGTTATCGCATTGGCGGGTGGCAACGTTATAGAAGCTATTGAAAAGAGAGATTCCCAAGGGCAGGTGAAAGTGCTTACCTTACAATTTCATCCTGAAAACGATGAAATGCCGGATGGCGATAAGATCATCAAATTAATGGTAGACCAGGCGCGCCAAACGCGCCATATGGATACTAAGTCAGATAAGACAATAAAGTCTAATTAAGAAGAAGCGCTAACTCTATGATCACTTACGCAATTGATTTTGGTACTTCCAATTCTCTCTTGGGAGCGGCCGACGCATCGGGTCCCTTGGGATTTGTCCCTATGAATCCAGACACTTCCGATTCAGCGGTGCTTCGAAGCTTACTTTATTTTCCAAATGCAAAAGAGGTCTTTTTCGGAGCAGCAGCGATCAAAGAATTTAGTGCTAGAGACCATACCGGGCGACTGATCAGATCAATCAAAAAACAACTTCCCAGCCGCAGTTTTATTGGAACCTTTGTCGACAATCGCCCCTTTAATCTCGAAGATTTAATCGGTGTTTTTCTAGGTGAAATGCGCAAACGAGCTAATGCTCACTTTGACCAGGATGTCACGCGAGTGATTCTCGGGCGTCCGGCCCGTTTCGCCGTTTCGGATGACGACGATAGGTATGCTGAAGGACGATTGGAAAGGGCGGCAAGGATTGCTGGCTTTAAGGAAATAGAGTTTTTTCCAGAACCAGTTGCGGCAGCTTTTGGTTATGGAAATGGACTCGGAGACCAAGAGAACCTAGCAACAAAAAAGAAATCTAATTTAATCCTCGCAGCCGACTATGGGGGTGGTACATCCGATTTCACAGTTTATCGCCTAGGAACTAAAAAGTTCAGCCCATCTGACGTGATTGCAATGGGCGGCGTCTCGGTAGCAGGAGATGCCTTGGACGCATCTTTAATGCGCCACCGGATTTCATCTTACTTTGGTACTGGTGTCCAATATAAGGTTCCCTTCGGCTCAAATACTTTAACGATGCCTGTCCACCTAATGGAACGGATCTGTCATCCTGCTGAAATTTCTCTCCTCCGCAAGCAAGATACTCTAGAGTTTTTCCGCAATGTAAAACAGTGGTCTCTCGGCCAAAAAGACCGGGACAAAATGGATCGACTGCTCACCCTACTGGAGAACCAGCTGGGATTCCCCCTTTTTGAGCGGGTCGAGGCGGCCAAACGTGACCTCTCCCTTCATGAGCAGACTGAGTTTGAATATAACTATCCCGATATCGAAATCCGAGAGACGATTACGCGCAAGGAATTTGAAACCTACGCTGCGACGCCTTTGGAAACAATTGTTCAATCATTAGATGATACCCTTCACTCCGCACAGATTAAGCCAGAGGATATCGACCTAGTTTTATGCACAGGGGGAACAGGACGAGTACCTTGGATTCGCCAGTCTTTGATTGATCGTTTTGGGCAGGAAAAGCTTTATGATTTGGACCCATTCCGAGGGGTCGCTTTGGGTTTGATGGCTCGGGCTTTTGAAGTTTCTAAATAAATAGGTCAAGTATTACTTAGCAAAACAATTTTTAAAGCTCCCCCTTCTTTCAGACGAATAAAGAGAGAGAGAGAGCTTAAATCTTTTGCTAAGGATGAATATGAAAAACTTGCCGCAAAGCGCTATTTCAAACCCTACTTCCGAAGAAATCGAAGCTTACCGCATCTTTTGGGTACCTTACGAAGCTCACTACGATGAAATCCAATTGGACGTGCTGGCAGAGGCCAAAAAAATCCCCCAATTCGAGAAGCTCATAAGTTCAATACCCCCACAAATGATGGTCGAACAAAACAAAATCAACAAGGCACTCATGAGAGGTGCGATTCTGGATGGAAAATGGGATGACTTTATCAATCACCAGCGCTCTGAGGGAGTCAAATATGCCAAGATGGGCTTGGCTTTCCCACTCTGGTTTGAATTACTCACCAGCTTTCGCAGAAGCCTCAACAAACATATAATAATTGACTATAAAAATAACTCGACGAACCTGAATTTAGCATTGGAAGGGATGAATCGGTTTGTCGATGTTTCCATGGCAATAATTGGTGACGCTTATCTGAATACCAAAGAGGAGATTATCTCTACTCAACAACGATCAATACTAGAGCTTTCGACACCCGTCCTTCAATTCAGGGACCGACTCCTGATTATCCCTATTATAGGAATGGTAGATACCCATCGCGCGCGCCAGCTCACTGAAAATCTTTTGAATAAAGTCCGGGATAATCGCGCTAAAGTTGTCGTCATGGATATCACAGGTGTGGCGACCGTCGACTCAAAAGTGGCGAATCACATTATTCAGACCGTGGAGGCTGCATCCCTTATGGGTGCTACTGTTATTTTGACGGGAATTTCGCCCACTATAGCCCAAACCTTAGTTATCTTAGGAGCGGAAATGAGGGGTGCGATCACCGTCGGTGATTTGCAAGGCGGTATTGAAGTTGCCGAAAAACTTCTGGGCTTAAAAGTCATAGGGCCTACCACTGCAGAGCGGCCGGTATCCGCAGAAAAGGCATAGTTCATGTTCGTGCCAATCTTAAAGTTAGGATTCTGTCTTATCGTCACTGCTCAGTCTGATCTGACCGACACGGAATGGAAGCAGCTTCAATTCACACTCTTAGAAAAAGTAGCAAGCACCCATGCAAGAAATGTTATTTTAGACATGACCGGTGTAAATATTTTAGACTCTTTTGCGGGTAGAATGATAAATGATATTGCACAGATGATTCATCTTGGTGGAGCGGAGACAATCATAGTTGGGATTCAACCTGAAGTTGCTTGGACTTTGGTACAGCTCGGCCTACGCTTGAAAAACGTGATCACTCTATTAGATCTTGAAGAAGGAATTGAGCTAGCTAGTCGACAAGGGTCCGCCAATTCGCTAGCACTATTTACTAAGAAAGCGAACAATGCCTTCTAAAATTCAGATCCCAATTTTTTGCGAATCAGATGTGTTGGCGACTGTCCAGAAGTGCCAGTCCCTCCTAATACAAATAGAAATGCCAATTGATGAAGCGACACTAGCCCTTACGGCCGTTTCAGAGGTCAGCAGAAATATTCTGAACCATGCCACCTCAGGAGAGGTAATTCTCTCTATCGTAAAAGAGGACTCCCTCTCTGGCCTGAGCGTAGTCGCACAGGATAGCGGACCTGGAATCTCTGATATCGAAAAGTCCATGGCAGACGGATATTCTACTGGCAAAGGCCTGGGCCTAGGTCTTTCGGTGGCAAAAGAATCTATGGATGAATTCGAAATTGAATCAGTTCTCGGACAAGGAACCATCGTTAGAATGAGAAAGTGGGTTCCTTGAGTTCAGCGGAAGAAATCCAAATTTTAATCAAAACGGAACTTGACATAGTAACTGCCCGGAAAGAGGGACGGGAGCTTGCTATAAAGGTAGGATTCACAGGAAGCCAACCTACTCTGATTGCTACCGCAATTTCTGAAGTGGCCCGAAATATCATTAAATATGCCAAACAAGGTGAGGTGATCTTAACCCTGATAAAAGAGGAGACTCGCTCAGGAATACAGATTATCGCTCAGGATCAGGGACCAGGTATCTCAAACATTGAATCTGCGATGCAGGACGGTTATTCAACTGGTAATAGTCTTGGCATTGGATTACCTGGGGCAAAGCGCTTGATGGATGAATTCGACATCAGGTCAGCGGTGGGTAAGGGAACGACGGTAACCATGACGAAATGGGTAACCTAAAATGATAGAATGGGGAATAGCCAGTAAATCCATTCGAGGCGAAACAGTTTCAGGAGACCTCTTTACCGTTCAGCATTACCCGAATCATATATTGTTCTCAGTTATTGATGGACTAGGACATGGACAGCATGCGGCTTTAGCTGCGAAACAAGCTGTGTCTATTTTAGAAGAGCACGCGCAGGAACCTCTGGTTTCACTTTTTAACCTTTGTGACAAAGGTCTTCGAGCGACACGGGGGGTGGTCATGAGCATTGCCTCCTATAATATTTCAGAGTCGACC
>JBDSKY010000174.1:0-3237 GCA_039916675.1 Bdellovibrionia bacterium | reverse complement strand
CAACTTAATAAGCCGGAAGGAGTTGGAGCCCTCCATTCTCAATTGAGTAGTCTCACAACTGAGGCAGGCCAACTCAGGAAAGACGCTCGCGATGCTAATCTAAAAAGCCTCGAACGCAGTGCAGAGTCGTTGGGACAAATGTTAAATTCTGCACATCGGAATCTCCTTAAATTAACGGGGATTTCGCCGGATCAGGCAACGAAGGATCAGAATTGCCTTTAGATGGTTCAGGCAGCTTTTAGACTGCCCTGTGAAGCAATGGGAATAGAGAAGTAAAAAGTTGTACCAACTTTCACTTTACTCTTTACCCAGATTTTTCCGCCATGAGCTTCTACAATCCCTTTTGCTATTACAAGTCCGAGCCCGGTGCCGAGTCGCGCGGTTTTTTTGTCCTGGCTAAACCGTTCAAATAATTCTGGAATAAGATTTTTTTCGATCCCTGGCCCAGTATCCCGTATCGAAAAGATGACATCCTTATCCGTGGCCTTGGTTCTAATTTGAATAAGGCCACCTTCAGGAGTAAATTTTATAGAATTTCCAATCAGATTTTGGAAGACTTGCCCAATAAGCCCTCTATTAACATCAATGATTGGCATAGACGGACAGACATCTATCTCAATTTTGATCTTCTTTTCGCTGGCTATAGCTTGCTGCAATTCTACCGCAGTCTCAACGATGGAGAGGGCTTTGCAAGGCGCGTGGTCTTGTTCCACCATGGCTCGGTAACCTCCCGTTTCGGTTTTATAAACGTCAAGTAACTCTCCAATAATCCGATTCATATTCTTTGCGGAAAGTTCGATCAATTCTAATTGCCGCTTGCCTCGCTCATCAAGCCACTTCATGCGCCGAATTAAATTTGCCCCAACAAGGATTCCAGTTAAGGGGTTTTTGAGGTCATGGGAAACAATCGCGACCAGCTCATCCCTCATCCGGGCCGCGTTTTCAGCAAAAATGCGGGCTTCTTGTTCTCTGATGAGAAGTTTCTCTTTTTCCTTCTCTGATTTCCGCCGTTCAGTAATGTCTCGAATTGACGTTGAAATAAGCAGACCGGTTTCCGTTTTTAGCGGACTTAGAAATACATCGATTGGAAATTGAGTTCCATCCTTCCGCCTTCCGAATACTTCACGTCCCTTGCCCATGGGCCTGGCGCTTGGATTAGCAATGTAGTTCGTACGATGAAAAACATGAATTTCTCGAAACTCTTCAGGAATCAATATTTCCAAAGGCCTACCCATTAGATCGGAGCGATCGTAACCAAAGCAGAGTTCTGCTTGCTTGTTAATCAACACTATTTGGCCCGTCTCGTTGGCAATCACAATTGCATCGGGCGCCCACTCCACTAATCCTCGAAACTTTGCTTCCCCGGCTTTGATTTGAATATCGGAGCGTTTCCATTCAGTTCGATCAGATGTAACTTTTGAGTAGCCGATAAGATTTCCATTGGGGTCTCTGATAGGTGTGATCACTACGTTTGCCCAAAAAAGCGATCCGTCTTTGCGCAATCGCCAGCCCTCGGCTTCAAATCGGCCTCGCTCGGCAGCGAGGCGCAAATGCATGTCTGGCGTTCCTTTTTTCACTTCGAGCTCGGGATAAAAAATCGAGATATGTTTTCCTATAATTTCGGTGTCCTCATACCCTTTAATCGACTTGGCACCTTCGTTCCAGCTTTCAATATGACCTTGCGGGTCCAGCATTAAAACAGCGTAATCTTTGATGCCCTCAACGAGGGCCTGGAATCGTCTTTCACTCTTTTCGAATTCATCCCGAAGAAGTTTATATTCGGTAATGTCCAGGGAAGCACCATATAATCGAATCAGCTTCCCTGTCGCATCTGAATTTACCCTTCCATAGCTTTGCAGTATTCTAATACTGCGATCAGGCCTAAGTATACGTTTACGAATGCTGAAATCTTCATGATTGGAAAGGGTGCGCGCAAATGTAATTTCGAGCAATTCACGATCATCAGGGTGAATGATGCTCAACATTTTCTCATAGGTTCCGTCAAACTGTTTAGGGTCTAGGTCATAGATTCTGTAAAGTTCTTCTGACAGAATTATTTTATTCTTAATGATATCCCATTCCCAGGAGCCTAGATGGGCAAGACGCTCAGCGTCAAGAAGAAGCTGTCTATTTCTGGCTAGATCCTCGGTACGTTGTTTTACCTTTTGCTCTAGTTCATCATAAGATCGTGCCAGCGATTCTTGCGCCTTTTTTCTTTCTAAAAATTGGCCGATATTTCCGCCGATCGAAGCAACTGTTTCAAGTAGTTCGTAATCAGGAGGGCGAATGTCTCTGCTGAAGAACTCAACAACACCTAGAACTTTGTCTTCGACAAATATTGGGAAGGCAAACGCCCCATGCAAATTCTCGTGAGCAGCGATTTCTATTCTTGGAAAATTAAGATCCCGAGTTACATTTTCGATCCAGGCAGGCTCCCCACTAAACAAAACGCGGCCTGGTAATCCCTGACCCTCCGGAAGGGTAAGGTTGAAAGTTTCTTTGATGAATTCAGGGACCTGTACCGCCGGTGAACACCAGGTTTCAATAGCATGGAGAGTTGATGTCGCTTCATTAACTTCCCAAAAAGCGCCTACATCCCATTTAAAATTATTCCCTATTGCTTCTAAGATTTTTGGAGCTGCTTCCTTAATAGACTGAGAGCTGCTCAAAGCTTTCATAGAAGCGTATTGAACGCTTAAGCGACGCGACGAGGACTGTTGTTTCAACGTGAGCTGCTTACTTTCTGTCGTAGCTCTTTTGCGTTGGCGAAGTGACGCTGCTAAAAGGGCTCTGTTTTTTTCTGCAGCGTGAAGAGTGATTTCTAAATGTTTTCTATTTTGTTCGCGTTCCGTTAGTGAAGCGGAAAGAATCAATGATGTGAGCGCTGCAATGGACGTGAAATTTTGAACCAACATAAGACTTTCAGTTAAAGATCCACCCACAAATGGACCCAATGCATTTGAAGTTCCTCCAATTGCAATGATTGATAGAAATAATGTCATTAAAACTGAGCCATGCTGGCCAAAGCGTAGTGCTGTCCAAACAATTATTGGAGTGACCCAGTAGGGTTGATTCAATCCGGTCAAATTTTGAAGGGGAAGGTCGAAGAATATAGTTACATAGATGAGAGCTGATGCGACGTATAACAATACCGCTTCTACAATCTTTTTAGGGCGAATCCGGGGGGGAGGCATTGAAATCCAAGTGCCCCAAACCAGAAGGAAAGGGGCAATAACA
>JBDSKY010000173.1:0-9041 GCA_039916675.1 Bdellovibrionia bacterium | reverse complement strand
AGAATTAAGTCGGGTCGCGAAATGTGACGCAGCTGTTCCAGTCCTTCTTTGCCGTTAGTCGCGGTAAAAACTTGATACCCGTTAAGTTCCATGACTTGTTGCAATATATCACGAATTCCTTCCTCATCTTCTATAATTAGAACGGTCTTAGAGTGCTCGGTCACTGTGCTCCCTCTCTTATTTTAGGAATCAGCCATTTCAAGACGGTCTTTAGAAAAAGGTAGTTCAATCTTGAAACAAGCACCCTCCCCAGGCTCACTGGTTATTGAGATGGTCCCGCCATGCGCGGAGATGATCTCTTTAGTTATATAGAGCCCTAACCCCAAACCTGCAAACTTTTTAGCTGACACAGCCCGCTCAAAAGCTTCAAAAATCCTAGCTTGTTCCGTCTTGGCAATTCCGATCCCATGGTCTCGAATTGACACTTCTGCTATATTTCCTTTCGATGACACGGCAATGTCTATCGGCTTTTCAGCACCGAATTTCATTGCGTTGGTAAGAAGATTAGTAACAACTTGCTCAATTCTCAGGCGATCAAACATACCTCGAACGCTGGGTTGGATATCGAGATTAATCTCGCATTTTGATTTACTGATATTGATTTTTAATTGATTTACCACATCCATAACCAAATCAGACAGATCAACATCTTCGTACTTCAAGACAAACTGGCCCGCAGTTATTTTTGAAATATCAAGTAAGTTTTCAACAAGTTGGGAAAGACGATTAACTTCCCGATCAGTAACATCAATGTTTTTGAGGAGGTGCTGAGTTTTCGGAGTCAAATCGGAAGGAAGCTTTTGGAGTTGTTGTTTTACGAGATCCAAATACAGCTTCAGAGGAGTGAGAGGGGTTCTGAGTTCATGCGAGGCAATCATTAAGAAGTTGTCTCGCATCTGAACCGACTTTTCAGCTTCGATACGGCTTTGTCGCTCCTGAATCAGGGCAGATTGAAGTTGGTCCTTGCTGGCACGAAGGGCTTCTTGCGCTTCCTTTCTCTGAATATTCTCCTTTTGTAGAGTGTCAAAGAGCTGAGCGTTTTGTATGGAAATGGCCGCCTGAGACGCCAACAATTCGACCGTTTTCATTCTCTTTGGAATGAACGCATTAGAAGTGATGCTGTTTTCGAGATAGAGGATTCCTGCAATCTCCTTCTGTCTGATAATCGGGATACATAAAATGGATTTGGGTTTCTCCTTTTGAAAATAAGGATCCGTCGAGAACTGAGAAGCGTCCATGTCCGCATCATTCAGGATCACGGTCGTTCCAGTCCGGTAGCAATAATAAATGAGGGAAGCGGGAATCTGCGATGTGTCAGCAACAGGACTTGCCTGAAGGAGTTCTATTTGAGCCTCCTGTTTACTCATTCTAGCGATGGCGCTCAGGTTGAGAGCGCCATTTTGAGGAATGATTAATTGAGCGGTTTGGGCTCCACTCTGTTCAAGAACGACTTGAAGCAAGGTGCAGACCAGCTTGTCCAAAACGACCTCGCTGGAAATTGATTGTGCTGCTTTAACGATGGAGGGTAGCTCAAGATTAAGGAGCACGCTATCAGATTTGAATCTTTGGTTGTCCTTTAAGATATTTGGGTAGAGTCTCTCAAGCTGCTGAACTTTCGCTGTAGCGCCCCACCCTGCATAGCACTCCTGCGCCTTGCGGACGTAAGTGTCGGCGATATCATCGACCTTCCGTGCTCGATAGAAGCGTGAAGCAATTTCATAAGCAATAGCTTCAATGTGTATGGCTCCGTATTTGCGGGCAGAGCGGATCGCCTGCTCATAATACTGCATGGCATCTAAATCCATGCCATCAATTCTAGCGATTTCAGCGGAGATCAAAGCATACTGAGCCAGAAAGTTTTCAGGACAGTTTTTCTGCCAAACTTGAAATTTTGTTTGATCGGCATTGAGTCTATCTCTGTATTCTTTCTGTTGATCCGACGGCACAAGATCATAATCCGCTGCAAACGTGAGAGAAGAATAGAAATGATATTGGGCAATTGGAGCCTGACCCACGAAAGAGTCCAGCAATCTTTCTCCTTGTACGGATAGGACAAGCGCCTCTTTGTAGTTTCCAAACAGGAATGCATAGAGGATGAAATAAGGATAGCAATAATTAAACGGCCCTTCCTTCCACTCTGTCAGCAGTGCAGGTGTCTTATGGGCCTCATTAGAAGGATTCGTCTGCGTTTCCTGAAGTTTTTGAATAATTTTGTACAATTCAGAAATCGCCTCATGTACCCCGCTGTATTTGGACTTGGCAGTAAAATCGAGTTGTTTTCTCAACTCAGCTGTCATCTCCGTGAGAGAATCACCCACAAAAAATCGGCACTCAACTATTGCAAGCGTGGACCAACAGGCATGATTCATCTCACCCGAAATGATAGCTTCCTGATAGGCCCTATTGAGCCAGGGAAGCATCTGGTGAGCAGGCCTGATCCAGTAATAGATGAAAGTAGCAACCGTAAAATAGGTACTCGACTTGCTCCCTGTGAATCCAGGTCGCTCAGTCCAAAGGCAAGCCAATTTTGCAAACTGAGGTACCAGATCCCATTTCTCCAGCGTTTGACCCAGCACTGCTCCAAATATAATATATCCATTCGGGCAGGTATCAGCGTAGCCGAAGCGAAGGCTAAGCGCTACGATGTGGCAAGAAAACAAATCACTTAGCCTATAGTCGATCATATAAGCCCCCGGCAACGATGTGACAAGCAAATTCATGGCTGCTTTTATCTCTGGGTCAGTCATGACTGGGAGCTGGAACAAATCTTCCATGGATCGCTTTTGAAGTTCCCGTAAAGTCTCATTTGCTTTTTTTTGAATCAAATCCTGGGTTGGGTGGATTGGAAAGGTCATGTTGAAAAGTTTTGACAATGCAGCTAATGCGATTAATACGCCTTGCTGGTACTGGCCCAAGGTTATTTGAAGTTCCATTTTAGCCTGATAAACCCCTGCCTGATCGACACACCCTTGAGCGTTTGCCAGTAGAGTTGACAGAAGTTCCGCAGCAACTTCTAAATGGCCGCAGAACCATTCGCACCGAGCCTGTTCGAGATAGAGATCATACGTCAATTGATATTCAGTATCCCAGCTATCTGAGGCCAATAAATCGGTTCCGTGTGTGAAATATTTAGTTGCTGATAAGTAAGCAGCAGCACTTCTTGCTCGCCGTCCTGCCAGGAGGTTCAGGCGAGAGACTCGATTTTTCTCGTTCTGGGACTCAAGTAATATGACCCCTCGATTTAGCTGATTTAAAATGTCAAATACGTTTTCGTTGATTTGGTCCTCATCCATATGGCTCAAAAGATGTCGACCAATGGTCAGATGCTTGAGAGGCCTTAGATCTTCGGGTATGAGTGAATAGGCTGCCTGCTGAACCCGATCATGCAAAAATTTACATTGTCCCTGATGGTAAAAAATCAAACCTTCATGGATCGGATCCGCAAGATCAGATTCCAGATCATTTTTAGTCTTATCACTAATCATTTCTAGTATTTGAATATTAAACTTGGTACCGATACAACTAGAGAGACAAAGAACCTCCTGAGTCTCCCTAGGGAAGCGTTTGATTTTTTGCACCATCAGATCGACAACATTTTCGGCAACGTTTTTTAACTGAATTTCATGTATATCCCACATCCACGCTCTTTGTTTATGTTCGAATTTGATTAGCCCCTCATGATATAAAGTCGTTAGAAATTGATTAAAGAAAAGCGGGTTGCCTTGTGTTTTTTTAAAAATCAGTTCAGTTATTGGATACGCTCGAGATGTTTCACAATGGAGAGTGTCAGCGGTGATTTGATTCAGGGATTTGATGGAAAGTGCCTCCAGACGAATAATTCTTTTTAGCTTTGTTTCAGGCTCCCCAACCTGATTGATAATGGCAGTGAGTGGATGAGATGGAGGGATCTCATTTTCTCGAAAAGCACCGATCATCAAAAGACCTTGGGTTTCCGGATCTGTGATTAAATATTGTATGAACTTGATACTATTCGTATCTAACCACTGCAAATCATCCAGAAAGAGAACTATCGGTTTTCCTGGGCTAGTAAGTACATTAAGAAAAGTTTGAAGGACTTTATGAAAACGGGTCTCTTCATTGCTATTGGAAAGATTCGGAGCGGGTGGTTTTGGGCCAAGCAGAAACTCCAATTGCGGAACGAGATCGATGACGAGCCCAGCATTCACACCTAAGGCACTCTGCAATTGCTGTCTCCATGAGGAAATTTGATTTTCGTTTTCAGAAGGAAGCTGCAGAACTAAATGGTGAAGTGCCTGAGTGACTGCGGCATAAGGAATGTCACTTTTATACTGATCAAACTTCCCAGCTATGAAGAAACCGTGTTTGCGAACGACCAGTTTTTGAATTTCCTGAACTAAAGAGGACTTACCCATCCCGGCATCACCAGACACCAGAACCAGCTCAGACTGACCCGTACCTGCGACATAGTTAAATGCTTCAGCCAACTCACCCAGCTCACTTTCGCGCCCATACAACTTCTGTGGGATCTGGAAGCGATGAGAAATGTCTTTCTGCGCTAAAGGGAACGGTTCAATCTGCCCATGAGCCATCCATTGGTGTAAGCAACGTTCTAGGTCATACTGAAGTCCCACCGGACTTTGATAGCGATCCTCGGCATTCTTGGCCATTAATTTCATCAGTAACTCTGAAATCAAGTTTGGGAGACCTGGTACTATTTCCGAGGGTAAGGGAGGCCTACGAGCAATATGACAGTAAACCCATTCCAGAGGCTCTGTCGCCTGAAAGGGAAGTTGGCCCGTGATCATTTTGAAGAAAATAATGCCAAGTGAATACAAGTCGGAACGGTCATCAATCGATCGACTGACTCGACCCGTTTGTTCCGGAGATATGAAGGGGAGTGAGCTTTCTGACAGGCGCTCGATACCCTTCTTTTCGCTGGGTCCCTGCGAGGCTACTCCGAAATTAGCGATCTTCACCTCCTCGTTGCTGAGGTTAACCAAAATATTATCTAAATTTAGATTTTTGTGGATGACGTTTTGTTGATGAATCTCTGCCACAGACCTGGCAATGCGAATAGCCAGAGTAAGAAAACTCCCGATATCTAGCGGGCTTTTCAGAACCTCCCTAAGAGGTCTGCCATCAAAATCTTCCTTCACCAGAGCCAGCTTCCCATTTCACTTGTATGAAATGATTGGGCCGGTTTCACTTTTGACGCTGAATCCATAGTTTCCTCTCCAGTTTTTACTTGGCAGACTGCGTCTATCACAACAGAAAGCAACCGAGGTGAATAAAACGTCGGAGTCGATAAACCGTGGTTTCTTTTTCTGGTCTTTCGCAAGGCGCCCTAGGATTAAAACAAAAGTAGGTCAACTTCGCATATCCTTAATCGGAAAAAAACACTTATGAATCCTTTTTTAAAAACTATCTACTTCAACAAAAGGACTCATAAAAAAATTATCCTAGATAAGCGCGACGAACCTGACCCGATTTCAATAATTCTTGAGCCGTACCTCGCGATACAACTTGACCCGTCTCAAGCACAACTCCATGATGGGCGATTTCCAATGCCTGCAAAGCATTCTGCTCCACCAGCACTACAGTCATTCCTTCACGATTAATTTCCCGAATGATCTCAAAAATTTTCTCAATCATTTGAGGAGCAAGACCTAAACTAGGCTCATCTAAAAGCAGGACTACTGGATGAGCCATAAGCGCACGGCCGATGGCCAGCATTTGTTGTTCTCCACCTGATAAAGTTCCGGCGTTTTGATGGCGGCGTTCGGCCAAGCGAGGGAAAAGTTTAAAAACACGATCTAGGTCATCACCTAGGGTTTTTGGATTAGGTGCAGTCCAAGCCCCTAAGTCAAGATTCTCCGCAACACTTAGAGGCAGAAAAATGCCTCGACCCTCAGGGACCTGACAGATCTTCTTTCTTACTATCTTGTGTGCAGGAAGGTTTGAAATGATCTCGCCCCGATAAAGAATTTGCCCCGACGAAACTTTCAGCAATCCAGAAATTGCTTTCATCGTTGTAGTCTTTCCAGCCCCATTGGCCCCCAACAAGGTAAGGATTTCGCCATCACGAACCTCAAAACTTATTCCACGGACAGCTTGGACAGAGCCGTAATGAACATTCACGTCATCTAATTTTAGTAAAGGAGGTTTCTCAAGTTGAGACATGGGATTCTGTCTTTCCTTTTTTACCAAGATAAGCTTCAATAACCCTAGGGTCTTTTTGTATAGAGGACGGCAACCCGTCCGCTATTTTGACCCCATAATCCAAAACAACGATTGCTTCGCATATCCCCATCACTAATTTCATATCGTGTTCTATCAATAAAACTGTCATTCCAAGCTGGTCACGAATCTGTCTAATTGTTTTCATCAAGGATTCTGTTTCTTGTGAATTCAGTCCGGCTGCAGGTTCATCTAAAAGTAATACCTTAGCTCCCGTTGCCATTGCTCGAGCGATTTCAAGGCGACGCTGGTCGCCGTAAGAGAGATTTTTTGCAAGCTCTTCTTTTTCTTTGTCTAATTTAAATATTGCCAAAAGCTCCAGCGCCTTTTTCTTTTGCTCTTCTTCAGCCTTGATTGAAGTAGAAGTTCTAAAGATTGTAGAAATAAACCCCGTTCGACTTCGGCTAGGATCATTATCCATTGCAGTCATTACATTATTCAAAACAGAAATATTTTTAAAAAGGCGAATATTTTGAAATGTTCTGGCCACACCCTCTTTTGCAATCTGATAAGGCTTGCTACCGACTAGATTGCGGCCAAAGGTGGAAATTTTTCCCGAGGTGGGCTGGTAAATTCCGGTGAGGAGGTTAAACACCGTGGTCTTTCCAGCTCCATTTGGACCTATCATTCCATATATAACTTGGGGCTGTATCTTGAAACTGACGTCTGAAACAGCCTTGAGTCCGCCAAATTGCATCGTCAGATTTTCAATTTCCAGAGCTGGAAGTGTCATCATGAACTCCTTATTTTTTTCCTAGCCCAAGACGGAAGAAAATCAAAAAATTCTTTATTTCCAAATAATCCATTGGGCCGGGTCAGCATCAAGACAATCAGCATTAAAGAATAAATCACCATTCGAAAATCCACCTTGGTGATTTCCTGAAGCGGTCTTAGAGCTTCCTTAATAACCGTTAAAAACACCGCTGCCACGACTGAGCCAGAAATGCTGCCCATGCCACCGAGTACGACCATAATGATGATTTCGAAACTTTTGTTAAAATCAAAAGTCTGGGGGTTTAAATATCGTAAATAATGAGCAAAGAGCCCTCCAGCAACCCCTGCGAAAAATGCTCCGATTGCAAAGGCACTCACCTTCGCGCGGGTTGTATTTACGCCCATCGCTTCTGCAGCAATCTCATCTTCCCTCACTGCCAAAAGTGCCCGACCGCGCCCTGAGTTCACCAAGCGCCAAATAAAGAAAACGCTGAGCACTACAAAACTATAGACCCACCCAAAATGGGTGAGGGGAGGGATGTTTGGAAGACCGCGCGCTCCGCCGATGGCATCAATATTCAAAACTAGAACGCGGATAATTTCTCCGAATCCCAAGGTGACAATGGCCAAATAGTCTCCCTTGAGCCTGAGAGACGGAGTTCCTACCAATAGCCCAACGAAGCTCGCTAATAACCCTCCTGACAGGAGAGCCATGGAAAAAATACTGAAACTCATCCACGGCACAGCAAACCACTCCGGATGCGATTGTTGCACACTGAGAGTAATAAAAGCTGAGGTGTAGCCTCCCACTGACATGAAGCCGGCATGACCCATAGAAAACTGGCCCGTGAATCCATTCACCAAATTGAGGCTAACAGCCAAGATTATATTAATGCCCGCGTACATGATGATAGAAAAGAAATAAGGGTCAATCTCATCCGCGATGAAAAAATGAAAAATCCAAGTTAGTGTAAACGCGACCAACCAAGGAAGGATAGATCGACTCAAATTTGAGTTCACGCTCACACCTTCTCCGTTCTCTCAGTACCGAACAGTCCCGTAGGTTTAAACAGGAGAATCAAGATCAAAATTGAAAATGCAAGTGCATCACGAAACGATGGCGCCCAGTATCCCACCAAAAACTCCTCAGCCAATCCTAATACGATTGAACCGACTACCGCTCCTGTCACATTTCCTATTCCACCTAGTACAGCCGCTACAAATGCTTTCAAACCTGGCATAACGCCCATCAATGGATCAATCTTTGGATAGGCCAGACCAACCAAAACACCTGCGGCTCCTGCTAAAGCTGAACCTAAAATAAACGTATAAGAGATGATATGATCTGTTGGAATTCCCATTAAGCTAGCTAAGTCATGATTAAAGCTTACGGCTCTCATAGCCCGTCCCCAGCGGGTTTTGAAAATAATGTATTGCAATCCTGTCATCAAGGTAATCGCAATTAAAAATATCATGACTTGAATAGGATTGATCTTCACTTCGCCCAAAGACCAGTTCCCTGAAGTAAGAAAGAGCTGAGGGAAAAACTTGGGATCCGCTCCAAAGATCAATTGTCCTGAAAACTGTAAAAAAAGAGACACTCCCACCGCAGTGATCAAAACATTGATGCGAGGTGAACTTCGTAGCGGACGGTACGCCAATCTTTCAATTAAAAATCCTACCGCTCCACAAGTAGCCATAGAAATTAACAGGATAATCAACAACGATAAAATAGAGGACTCTTCGCCAAAATGAAGATAATGCGAGGTATAATAGCCAACAAAAGCGCCCACCATATAAATCTCACCATGGGCAAAATTGATCAGCTTTAACACACCAAAAACCATGGTGTAACCCAACGCGATCAACGCATAGATGCTTCCAAGCGAAGGCCATTAACAAGATGTTGAATAAACTCCGTCATAATAAGCCGCCTCACAGACGGCATCCTCAGGGATTAATGGTCGTTTGATACTTAAAAGCGCCGTTTATTACTTTAAGCACTACCGCAGATTTCACGGCATTTCTCTTATTATCAATAGTAATAGAGCCTGTCACACCCGGATAATCTCGAGTTGAGGCGATTGCGTCGCGAATGTCTGCAGTAC
>JBDSKY010000172.1:0-2903 GCA_039916675.1 Bdellovibrionia bacterium | reverse complement strand
AGTCAAGCCCCCTCCAGAGATAGCTCCTGCGACTAATGCGTATTTAAATGAATCTGGGATTCCCTCGACCTGAGAACCTAGATAAGTTAATGCCGCATTATCAGTAATAGCCGTTAAAAATGTAGCTCCAATAAAAAGGGGAAAGGATTGAAGACTTGAAATCAAGGGACGTAGCCACCAATCTTGTAACCCGCCTAAAACCACTAGTCCCCCAAGAAAGAAAGCCACTAAAAGGCTTTCTCTAATTTTGAGTTCTTCCTGGTGATGTTTTGTAGCCCTAACTAAGCCTAAGAAAAATAAGAGCGCACTCACAAACACCACTAGGTGATGAACATTTATGACAATAAAGAAAAGGAAAGTCAGATGGATAATCTTTAATAAGATAGGTGAAGAATTTTTTACGTTATCTAACTTGATCTTAGCTTTTGATCCAAGAAGTTCTCTCCTTAAAAGAAAGGCTGCTAGAGCCGCATTAAGGGTAACTGCAACCACGGCTTTCCAACCAAAAAGGGTAAGCATTTCGTGCAAACGCCAGTTCCATTTTCCTGCCACCATAAGCACTGGAGGCGCAGCGAAAGGCGTAAGTACTCCACCAATTGATACGTTTACAAATAAGACTGCCAATGTAAAATATTTGAAACGTTGAGAAACCTTTAGTTCAAAATATCTCTCTCTAAGAATCAATGCCGTGACGGTCATTGCGGCCGGCTCCGTGATAAAACTTCCAAGCAAGGGCCCTAGAATTAAACAGCATAGATAGGTCGAAAGTTCTCGCCGAACGGGGAGGACTTTCGGAAAAAAAAACAAAAGGTCCTGGGCACTTTCCACTACAGGACGAGTTGAAGCCACGATCATAATTGCAAAGACAAAAAACGGCTCGGTGAAACTTAAGCTATTTAAGTAGGCCAGAGTTGCGGAACTTCCTTCACTAAAATAGAGGAATAGACAAAGCAGGGAGGCCCAAGCTCCAAAGACGACTTCAACCTCTCCTAAAATATGCAGGAAGTTTCTCGTCGTTGATTTAGGACGGGCCCGTTCTGCCATTTTGTTGAAACTTCCAACAAAAAATGTGTGCAAGATTGCCAGAGAGAAAATAACCGTGGCGACAGCGTTAGTGCTTTCGTGCTTCATTCTCGTTGTCCTTCAGACATCTCTGTCGTTGATTAAGCTTACTTTTTTAATAGGCTCCAAGAAATACCCACCAAAAAGAAACTGCCTAGTAGAAAATAGACCACTGAGACCAAAGGATAATGTCCAATCAATCTATCCGATGAATAGTTTAGAGAGGCACTGCTCGCGATGAATAGGCCTGCAATCAATATACTCATGCTCATTCTTCGGCCATTTGTATCAAGTTGAACTCGGATTTTTTCAAAATCCGGGGACTTAATCTCAATCGCAAAATCGTTGCTATTGAACTTTTTAAACATCATTCGAAATTGCCGTGGCAATATCTTCAACAAAGCTAAGAGATCCTTACCGACCCAGAGAAGCTCCTTTGAAATCCGAGGGACCGAATACTGCTCCTTAACCAGATCCTTGACCAATGATTGCCCAGTAGTCAAAAGATCGAACTCAGGATCAAGGGTCCTTCCCATTCCTTCAATGGTCAGGATGGCTTTGAACACCAGCATCCAATCACCAGGAACTGTAATATTATGTCTGGCCGCAATTTTGGTCGCTTCGATCAGGACACGCCCAACGTTTATATCTGCTAAGGCTAACCCCATATAAGGGGAGAGAGCATTTCGCACTTCGCGCTGAAAGGCGTCGAAATCTACGGAAGCGTTGGCTGAGCCCAGCTCTGCGTATTCATAACAAAGATTTTCATAGTCCTCAGTGAGGAGCGCCATGACCATTGTGGCCAACTGATCGCGGGATTTCTGGGATAAACGGCCTACAATCCCAAAGTCAATAATTCCCAGGCGATTGCCTGGAAGTACAAAGAGGTTTCCCGCATGAAGGTCGCCATGAAACAGACCATCAATCATTACGGACTTAAAAAAGGCTTTAGCACCGATTTCCACGATTGCCTTGCGATCAATCCCCGCAGCATCCAAAGCTTTCATGTCGGTGACACGGATGCCTTCGAGTTTTTCTAGTGTCAAAATCTTATGAGTAGATAAGGACTTATAGACGCGAGGGATAACAATCTCAGGCACTGCGCTCATATTGTCAGACATCTTCGCAATGTTGTTGGCCTCCACGACGAAATCTAACTCAAACGAAAGGGTTCGGAAAAATTCATCCACAATAACTCGGGGCCCGACAATCCGCGTTTCTGGGACATATTTCTCTAAAAGACCCGCTAAAAATGCCAAAAGTGAAATATCGGTATCAATAATTTTTTCGATTTCCGGACGTTGAATCTTAACAACTACACTTTCGCCACTGAGTAACTTGGCTTCATGCACTTGGCCGATACTGGCTGCCGCGAGAGGCTCCTGATTAAAAAAGGAGTATGAACTTTCAATCTTTTTACCCAGTTCATGCTCTACAACCGTTTGTACCACCTGAAAGGGGAGAGGCTTTACATTGTCTTGGAGCTTAACGAACTCTTCAATAAATGCCTCAGGCAAGAGGTCAGTTCGGGTAGAAAGCAGCTGTCCGAATTTGACAAAAGTAGGTCCTAGCTCTTCGAAGGCTAGACGGAGCCGCTCCGGTACGGACTTATCCGCCTGCGACTCGGCATAGACTCCTAAACGGCCTGGAACCAGCTTGCCTAAATCCATCCTATCTACAAAATCAACAAATCCATGCTTCGCAAATATAGCGATTATTTGCCGTAAACGATGCATATTTTTAACGGCTTGGCCTAACTGGCGGCCAGTATGGATCCATTTCATATTTCACCTCTTATTTAAAACTTTATATCAGTTGTTGCCGCAAAGGTATTGCTGTTC
>JBDSKY010000171.1:0-3347 GCA_039916675.1 Bdellovibrionia bacterium | reverse complement strand
GTCCTGGCTACGTTAAGAATTTTAAATACCAAGCTGATGGTAAGCCGACAGAAATGGAAACAATATTCACCGGATGGAAGACAGTTATTCAGAAATTGACCTATCATTCAGATGGAACGCCTCACACTCAGTTCCTGGTTACAAAAAACCAAAACGAGGCGCAAGCAAACTCTTCGACGAACTCCCTAGGAAGCAAGCCTTCTATCAGTGGCGTCACTCAAGAATATTTATTAGATTCAGCAGGTAGGGTTTCAAAATTGAAAGTAAATTCTTCTGACCTGTTTACCCTAAGTTACGACGGCCTATCGCAAGTAAAGGAAATTGAATTGTCTAGAAATACCGATTTCAAATTTGAGTATGACTCGACTACTAACAGACTGAAGTCCTTCGCAAGTAAGCTAGATAGCGATACCGCAAATAATTCTTGGAATTTCAACAATCGCGGCTTGATCACTTCAGAGGTCCTCGCATTCAAGGATAAAATACTCAATCGTCAATATCAATATAGCTTAGGTGCTAAACTAGCTCATGAGCAGGATGAAGACTCTACCAGAACCTACAACTATAGTCCGGTAGGAATTTTGAAAAAATTTAGTGTAGGGCAAGCAACCCACGAAATTAGTGAGATAGGAAATTCATGGACTCTTAAGAGTGGGGAGAATTCTTCCGCCTATATGTTGGATGAACTCGGTCGAGTGACGAAAATAAAAGACACGCTTTTAGCTTACGGTCCAAGCGGGAGAGTTGAGACTGTCGAGGCTCCCGGCCAGCCGGCAATACAATATAGTTATGACGAAACAGGCAAACGAATTTTAAAAAAACAAAATGGCAGAATCTTAGAAGCCTATGTCAACGGAATAGTAATAACCGACGACACCACCTTTCAGCCAATTGAAATTAACGGCATGGTATTGGGAGTTTTAGAAAATCAAAAATTCATACCTCTGCCCATCGATCTTAGAGGTTCCGTGATGCAAAATGGCAAAAATGAGCCGGATTTTGTCTCGACCTATGGCGAGCGGAATGATTCCAGAACTGTTGCAGCCTATGCTAAACTCATAGATTATGTAGCTCAAGGGTATGATGAAGACCTCAAAGCCTATCGCATGGATCAGCGTGATTACGATCCTGTCTTGAAACGATTCCTGACTCCCGACCTACTGTTTATTGAAGATCCGACTAAATGTTTTGAAAGCCCTGGGGAGTGTAACCTCTATTCTTATGCTGGGGGTAATCCGGTTAGTTTTGTAGATCCGGAGGGCGAAGCTCAAGTTCACGTATGGGACAGTCATTTTGACCCAAAAACATTTAGATATTCTGTTGGACATACTAGTATGACACTAAATGACGGCACCTATATAAGCTTTTGGCCAAAGCACGAAGAGAGGATTGACGCGATTAGACATACATCAGGAGAGGGGAAGTTTATACAAAGTAAAGAGATCGACATTGCAAAAGAGGGCAGTCGTGCCCCTTCACACAATTACCAAATTAACGGTCTGAATGAAAAACAAATTAAGGAGCAATTCCTTGTCCTTCTGAAAAACGAGCCGAATTATGATCTTTATAAATATAATTGCAGTTCCTTAGTTAAAAACCTTGTTGACACGGCCGGTGCGAATTTAGATCATTCGTTCATAACTAGACCAGAGAGCATAAAAGACAGCCTATCCACTCATGGATCTCGACACGGAGTTGAAATAGAAAGGATAAACACACAATGACTTTACAAGAATGTGTTATCAAGTGAACAAGTCTGTAAAATTCACAATAGCATCTGTATTTGTAATTTTTTTCTCATTATTTTTTATTAAGTATAGCGACATAATATTAATTAAAAGAATGCTGTTTTCATCCGCGAGCCCATTTGGTGAAAATTTCCATATTCGGAGTGATGCAACCGTGATTTTTTCCAGTAATAAAGGGGTCTTAAGTAAAAATACAATAGGCAAGAATGAGATATTTATTGTAGATAGTAGCAATAAAGTGACTTCAATAGACAAAATTAAGGCGATAATTTTGAACTACCACGACAGATCATTAATAATAGACTTAGACCAAGGAGAAATATCAAAGTACTAGTTCCAGCGGATAATACCAATGTATTTTGCCATCTTTTAGCTCCGAAAACAGCGACAGTCTAAGCAGGCGGATATACGGACCGACCTTACTTTTTATAAATTTGGTGGGGGGGGTCAAGGCACGAGGGAACCTCCGAACGCTAAAAACTTATAATTCGAACGCTGATCTAACTCATTCCTTGTTTTCTAGCCTCTGATAGGACAATTGTTTTTGATGAGCTACAGGCCATTGAATATCGGGATAATTGGATTTGGATATTGGGGTCAGATTTTCTACTCGAAAATAGTAGCGATACCATATTTTCAAGTTCTAACAATCTGTGACAGAAATCCAAAGAACCTCTCCATTCTTACAAAACAATCCATCACAAAAACAACTAACCCCACTGAAGTGCTATTAGATTCAAAAGTTGAACTCGTCCTTATTATGACCCAAGTAGCCTCTCATTTTGAATTGATCAAAAGAGCGCTAGAGAAAGGAAAAAACGTCTTAGTCACCAAGCCGTTTGTCCTAAGAACTTCAGAAGCGACGAGCTTAATTCAATTGGCAAATACGATGGGCTGTAAACTTTTCCTAGATCATACTTACCTGTTCTCAGCCCCATGGATTGCCATTCAGAAACAGCTCAGGCAAATTGAACCCTTATTGGTCTACGATTCCATTCGAACCCAGTTCGGCAAATTCCAGATGGGCTCCAACGTTCTCTGGGAGCTCCTTTATCATGATCTCTATATCATTTCATCGATTCCGGTGGGTGCCACGCCTATCAGTATCTCAGCTTTAGGTGGTGCGCATCGGTCAGTAGGTACATTGGACGTTGCATCCATAAAGATTAAATATGCAAGTGGGCTCGATGCATTTTTTCACGTAAGTATGGTTTCTGCTCAAAAACAACGCAAGATCACGATGACAAGTAAAAGCAATATTATCGAATGGGATGATCTGAAGCAAACTCAGCGCGTGCTTACGTATCGAGCAACGCAAACAAAGTGTCCAGAATCAGGCCGGTCACTTGACAAACTTGAGGAACCTATCGAATTACTTTTGAATGAAAATGATGCAATCCAGAGCGAGCTAGAGCATTGCTATGAATGCCTGCGTAGATCATGCAAACCCAAAAATAATGTTTTAGATTCGCTCCGAGTGACTCGCCTTCTTGAATTGGTTGAGGAATCGATCGCGAATAACGGAAAGGAACTCTACTATGATGAAGCCGATCTTGGTTGATATCGCGCTCCCTGTGTACAATGAAGAGAATCGGCTTG